>DYHD01000055.1 GCA_020724365.1 Thermodesulfovibrio yellowstonii
CATTAACATGAGGCTTAACCCTCTCAAACTTTGCCTTAGCCATATGACCTCCTTATTTAATTAAAACTTTAATTTTCTTAAAAATATCTATTTATTGTCTGTCTAAAAATACAAACTTTTATCATCAGTTATTCACCCGTTTTATCTCTGGCTCATGCGATTGACTGAATTCCAAGCCAATGTTCCGAGAACAACATTATTTTAGTTTCTAAACAGACTCTATTAATTCATAGCGAAAACAGTAGAGTTTTATATCATCAAAAACCGCGTATTTTCGTAATAACTTCATCAGTTATGTTTTTAGGAACTTCTTCATAATGTGAGAATTGCATAGTATATGTAGCCCTGCCCTGAGTCTTAGATCTGAGGTCAGTAGCATAACCAAACATCTCTGATAATGGAACCGAAGCATTTATCAACTGGGTATTAGCCCTTTTTAGAAGAGATATAATTTTTCCTCTTCTAGAGCTAAGATCACCTATGACATCTCCCATATATTCTTCAGGCGTTACTACTTCAACAGCCATTATAGGTTCAAGCAGCGCAACTTGCGCCTTCATAGCACCTTCTTTGAACGCCATTGAGCCTGCAACCTTAAACGCCATTTCAGATGAATCAACCTCGTGGTATGAACCATCAAGCAATGTTACCCTCACATCCACAACAGGATAGCCGATAAGAACACCGCCTTCCATTGCCTCAATAATCCCTTTTTCCACTGCAGGGATATACTCTTTCGGTATAGTACCACCCACTATTTTATTAACAAACTCAAAACCCTGCCCTCTCTTCAAAGGTTCTATCATAATCCAGACATGGCCATATTGTCCGCGGCCTCCTGATTGCCTTACATATTTGCCTTCGACCTTTACAGAACTTTTTACAGTCTCTTTATAGGCAACCTGGGGTTTGCCAACATTAGCTCCCACCTTGAATTCCCTCTTAAGTCTATCAGCTATAATTTCAAGATGTAACTCCCCCATTCCTGAAATAATCGTTTGACCGGTCTCTTCATTTAAGGAAACCTTAAAAGATGGGTCCTCTAATGCAAGTTTTGATAAGGAAACAGACAATCTTTCCTGGTCTGCCTTTGTCTTTGGTTCAATAGCTACCGAAATAACAGGCTCTGGAAACTCTATAGACTCAAGGATGATTGGTTCAGTCTCAGCACATAATGTATCGCCTGTCAATGTGTTTTTTAAACCTACTATTGCAGCTATATCGCCTGCCCTGACCTCCTTTATATCTTCCCTCTTATTTGCGTGCATCCTAAGAAGCCTGCCTATCCTCTCCTTAACACCTTTCGTAGAATTATAGACATATGAACCTGCATTAAGAACTCCAGAATAAACCCTTACAAAAGTCAATTGTCCTACATAAGGATCGGTCATTATTTTAAAAGCAAGGGCTGAAAATGGTTCATTATCATCAGCCTTTCGCTCAACTTCTACACCATCTTTTAATCTCTTGCCTTTAATAGGCGGTTTCTCAAGAGGAGATGGTAAATAATCTACAATAGCATCTAATAATAATTGAATCCCTTTATTTCTGAATGCAGAGCCACAAAGTACAGGGGTAAATTTCATATTTATAGTTCCATTCCTGAGAGCCCTTTTAATATCTTCAATGGTAATATCTTCTCCCATAAGATACTTATCCATTATCGTATCGTCCACTTCTGCAAGCTCTTCAATCAATCTCTCTCGATGTTTCTTAACAAGTTCAAGATTATCAGTATGTATCTGTTCTTCAATGAATTTTGCTCCGAGCGTTTCATCATCATAACAGTAAGCCATCATTCTTACAATATCAATAGAGCCTCTAAACTGGTCTTCCCTCCCAAGAGGCAATTGAATTACTATAGGCTTTGCGCCCAGTCTATCAATCATGCTATTGACTGCCATATCAAAGTCAGCACCCACTCTATCCATCTTATTCATAAAGGCAATCGTTGGTACGCCGTGCTTACTTGCCTGTCTCCAGACTGTTTCAGACTGTGGCTCAACCCCTGCGACTGCATCAAAAACAGCGACTGCTCCGTCCAGAACTCTTAATGACCTCTCAACTTCAATCGTGAAATCAACATGTCCTGGTGTATCAATTATATTAATCACATGATCAGCCCAAGAACATGTAGTTGCAGCGGATGTGATGGTTATTCCCCTTTCTTGTTCTTGTGGCATCCAATCCATAACTGCAGTGCCTTCATGAACCTCGCCTATCTTATAAGTGACCCCAGTATAATAGAGAATTCTCTCAGATGTAGTGGTCTTTCCAGCATCAATATGAGCCATGATACCAATATTTCTCGTTTTTTCTAAAGGAATTCTTGACATATAATATAGCTGCTACCATCTATAGTGTGCAAAAGCCCTATTGGCTTCAGCCATTTTATGAGTATCTTCTTTCTTCTTAATGGTTGTACCTGTATTGTTGAATGCATCTAAAAGCTCTCCAGCAAGCCTCTCATGCATTGTCTTTTCTTTTCTTGCCCTTGAATATTCAACAATCCACCTAAAAGTTAAAGCTATTTTTCTGTGCGGTCTAACCTCGACTGGAACCTGATACGTTGCTCCCCCAACTCGTCTGGGTTTGACTTCAAGTAAAGGTTTGGCGTTTTCAACCGCTGTTTTAAAAACCTTTATAGAATCCTGTCCTGTCTTTTCTTTCAAAATATCGAATGCCCTATAACAGATTTTCTCTGCAGTGGATCTTTTGCCATCCTTTAAAATTATGCTTATAAATCTACTGACCAATTTGCTGTTATATTTTGGGTCGGGCAATATTTCCCTTTTTTCAGCCTCTCTTCTTCTTGCCATTTTGCTCCTTAATTTTCAAAAGAAAACAGCCCAGATAATGATTTTGGGCTGAATCTATATTAAAAAATTACTTAGGTCTTTTTGTGCCATATTTTGAACGACCCTGCCTTCTATTTGCAACACCAGCACAATCAAGCGAGCCCCTCAAAATATGATATCTTACACCCGGCAGGTCTTTTACTCTACCCCCTCTTATTAATACAATTGAATGTTCCTGAAGATTATGTCCAACACCGGGAATATACGCTGTAACCTCGATAGTATTTGTAAGCCTGACTCTCGCAACCTTTCTTAAAGCGGAATTCGGCTTCTTAGGTGTTGTAGTGTAAACCCTGACGCAAACACCTCTTCTCTGGGGACAATTCTTCAGGGCTGGACTTTTAGTCCGTCTCTCGACCTTTTTACGCCCGTATTTAATCAACTGTGTGATAGTAGGCACTTAACCTCCTGAAAAATTTTCTATATTATTTAATATTAAGAAATTCCTGATTTGCCAAATTATTGTTAAACCCAACTACTTTACCAGAGATTTAATTTTATGTCAAGTGTTCTCAATATACAATTCTGCTTTCAAGGCTAAATATTTGTCCAGTAATGTTTTTTGTGGTTATTAGATAAAGAATAAACTCACCAACCTCTTCTGGTTCAGATAGTCTGCCAAGCAGACTTTCATTCTTTGCATTTTGCATTGCTGATATTGCATCTAATCCCATACCAACAGGCATATACCCTGGGATAACAGCGTTAACTTTAATAGCATATTGCGCCAATTCGGCAGCAGCGCTCTTTGTTAATCCTATAAGGGCTGATTTTGAAGCACTGTAAGCTGACTGCCCCTTCCTGCCTTTTATACCAGAGTATGATGAGATATTTATAATATGCCCTCCATTTGTCATTAAAGGAGAAAAAGCCTTTATTATATTATAAGCGCCCTTGAGGTTAGTATCAATTATATTATCCCAGTCATCTTCTGTCTGCTTAATTAGAAGTGAATCCCTTTTTATTCCTGCATTATTGATAATCACATCCACTCTGGATAGCTGTCTTGAGATGTTATTAGCCATATGTAAAACATCGTTATATTTTCTAATATCTGCAGCAATGGGCAATACCTGCTCACCAAATGAACGGCAAAATTTTGCTGTTTTGGGGTCAGCATGTAAATAATTTACAATAACCTTAAAATTTTTTTTACAAAACTTAGAGACAATCACCCCCCCAAGTCCACCGGAGCCGCCTGTTACTAAAACAACAAGAGTTTCTGTATTCATGTTATAATTTATAACATTTTCTTAACTGGAGGCAAAGTGATCAGATTCGAAGAATTACAAATGAAGCTTGCAGAATCCGCAAAAAAATTTCTTGAGTTCCATAATATACAGGTTTTTATCGAGCAGTTTTCTTTAGAAAGAGAAAGCAGACTGTCTTTTTCATTGGGAGGAAGGGACTTTTCTCACCTTTACCAGTCTTCCGCATCCTTTACATATGATGTATCTCAAACTGAAATGAGCTTCTATGAAGATGATATGTTTGAGAGTGAACCCGAATACCATACCACTACTGAATTAACATTCAACATAGATTTCCCGGCTTTATCACGATACCCCGATATTGAAGGTCTTATTAGAGAGTTAGAGGAGGAATACCCTGATATTGAACCTGTTCTTGTATTAAGAAAAGTATTTTCACCTCTTACTATTCTCAATGAATATGAATTAGCCTATACATATGAGATAGATATAGAAGGACATCTCGATATTCAATTTATAGACGAGATATTCAAAGAACACAAAGAAATTCTTAATTTCATATATGATAAAACTATAGATTATATCGATTTTTCATGGCAATCGGAGGATTAGCTATGATTCCTCTTGATAATATTAAATATATTCTTCTGGATATGGATGGGACATTGCTTGATAAGTACTTTGATGATTTCTTTTGGGAACACCTTGTGCCAGAAAAATATGCTGAAAAACATAATATCACTTTTGGCAAAGCAAAAGATGAATTATTTAAAAGATATAAGGCACACGAGAGGACTCTTAACTGGACAGATATAGATTTCTGGTCAAGCGATCTTGATCTCGATATACCCGCTCTTAAAGAACAGATCAAGCATCTTATTGATGTGCATCCACATGTAGAAGATTTCCTTAAAAAACTTAAATCCGAGCAAAAAGAGGTATATCTTGTAACAAATGCACATTATAAAGTATTAGATATTAAGTTGAAGAAGACTAACATCGGCGTCTATTTTGATAGATGCATCACATCCTTTGAGATTGGCTATCCTAAGGAACTTCTGCAGTTCTGGAAAGAAATACAAAAGGTAATTGAGTTTGATAAAGAAAAGACATTATTCATAGACGATACCCTTGAGATATTACACACAGCAAAGCTTTTTGGGATTAAATATTTATTGTTGAAAACAAGGGCAAATTCTAAAAAGAAAGACATACCCCAAAATGATTTTCCTGTTATAAAGGATTTCAAGGAGTTGCTATAAGATTTGGACGAGGTTCAAATAGGAGTGGACTGCAATACACCCATAAACCTAATGATTTTGTCTAATTATTTTTACATGCTTTATGAAGAAATAACCTCGCGAATCTTATTTAGAAGATTCATTGGAGAGACAGGCTTGAAGATAAGATTCAATCCTTCCTCAAGGATGCCTTTGTTGTGTATAACATTTGAAGTATAACCGCTCATAAATACGGCTTGAATATTAGGCTGTATCTTTTTTATCTCTTCATAAGCCGCTTTGCCATTCATTTTTGGCATTATAACATCAAAAAGTAAAAGGTCTATGTTGTCTTTATTTTCAGTGAATTTATCAACCGCATCCATTCCATCTACCGCCTCAATAACCTTATAACCATATCTCTCCAAAATATATTTTGTTAACTTGCGCACATTTTCATCGTCCTCTGCAACGAGAATTATCTCAGTGCCCGAAACTGAGGTAATGGATACTGAAGATTTCAGAGCAATGAGTTTTTCAAGTGTGAGTGGCAAATATATCTTAAAAGTCGTCCCTTTGCCAAGCTCACTATAGCAATTAATATAGCCATTATGTTGTTTGATAATTCCATAAGCCATAGAAAGCCCAAGACCAGAGCCTTTGCCAAAGACTTTGGTTGTAAAGAATGGCTCAAATATCTTCCCTATTGTTTCTTTGTCAATGCCTATGCCAAAATCAGTAAAAGTAATGAGTGCATAAGCTCCTGGTTTTCCATAGCCGTGAGTCTTTGCATACTCCTCATCCATTTCAATCCTTTCAGTCTCTATGATTAATAAGCCCCCGTTAGGCATAGCATCCCTAGCATTGCTTGCAAGGTTCATTAAAACCTGTTCTATCTGATTGCTATCAGCCATTATGGTTAAACTATCCCCTGAAAGAAAGGTTTTTAATTCTATATCTTCCCCAATGATCCTTAAAAGCATCTTTTCTAAGTTTATGATTAAACTATTTATTTCGACAGGCTTAAAGCTTATCATCTGCTTTCTGCTGAAAGCGAGCAGACTATTTGTAAGGTTCGTAGCTTTTTCAACAGCAGCAAGTATTTGATTCAGATATGGATGCAAAATGTTGTCATCTTTTAATTTCATGAGCATTAAATGGGTATAGCCCATTATGACTGTAAGGATATTATTAAAATCATGGGCAACGCCGCCAGCAAGAGTGCCTACTGCCTCCATCTTCTGAGACTGCCTTAATTGTTCTTCAAGCTTTTTTTGTTCTGTAATATCCTGGACCATTCCTTCAAAAAATTTGATTTTACCTTTATCATCACGGATAACTTTTGCATTTAAAGACACCCAGAATGTGCTCCTATCTTTGCGGCGAGCTATAATTACAAAATTATGAACAAAGCCCTTTTCCCTTAAAATACGGAGAAGTTCTATATAAACATGAGGGTAATTATATAATTGCTTCCCTATATTTTTTATGCTGCTTAGAAACTCTTCTGGAGAATTATAGCCATACATTTGTGCAAGGGCTGGATTAGCTGTAATGAATTGCCCCTCAGCGGTCGTTTGAAAAATGCCTTCTACAGCATTTTCAAATATGTTCTTATATTTCTCTTCTGCGAGTCGGAGAGCATCCTCTATGCATTTTCTCTCGGTAATATCTACCATAGTAGCAAAAATTACTTGTTGCTCCTCAACAGTGATAGATGTGAGAGATATTTCTACATCTATTAGAACACCATCTTTCCTTTTATGTCTCCAGTAAAATCTCTGCGGCACACCGTTCATAGCTGCTTCAATGTATTGCTTGGATGCTTCTTCTGATATCCTACCATCAGGTTGAAAATAAGGAGAGAACTCTGAGGGATGATGACCAATGATATCCTCTTTAGAACACCGCCAGATATTGCATACCTGCTCGTTGCAATCAATAAATTTATCAGTCATTATAAAAAAGCCTTCTGAACTTCCATCAAAGATTGTGTGATACATCGCTTCGCTATCACGCAATGCCTTTTCAATCCTCTTGCGGTCATCTATCTCGAAACATAAAGAGATATGCGTTGCTATGTTTAAAGAGAGCCTTTCATCAATGCTATTCCATTTTCTCTTTTCGCCTACCTGTTCAAAACTAAGCAGTCCAGTAAGCTTACCGCCGACATATACTGGTGCATCAAGCAATGATGTAATGCCGTGCATTTGAAAATATGAATAAGGAATCTGTGCAGTTCTATGATCAGTAAATACATCAACTGTAGCTATTACCTTGCCATTTGAGTGCGATGCAGTGTAGTTAGGAAACTCTGAGCTTAATAGCTCTTCCCCTGCACTATGTCTTTTTAAACTTTTCTCATATAAGCCAATACACTTTACCTTAGACAAATCTTCATTATATTTCCATACACTCACTCTTTCAGTTTGAATCAATTCACTTGCAATCTCTATAATCCTTCTTATATTCACGATTAAGTCTTCATTAAACCAGTCGCTCTTTAAAATAAGAGATGTCATCAATTCGTTCTGTCGTCTTAACTCTTGCTCACCCTTGTGCAGAGCATCTTCTTCATTCTTTTTTTGTTCAATAGCTTTAATAGCAGCAGAGGGCAAATTATTTATATTTTTCTTAAGAATAAAGTCAGATGCTCCCTCTTTTAAACATTCAATAGCGGTCTGAATATCATCTAAATGGCAGAAAAAAATAAAAGGGATTGATGGATGGGTTTCTTTTGCAATTCTTAAGGCTGTTAATCCCTCAAAAGCAGATGATTGATAATTTGAAATTATAAGATCAGGCAGGAGTTTTTTAATAAAAGATAAATATTCATCATATGTAATTGCAAGAGTAAACTGGCATGGTTTCAACATTTCATAGATTTCTTGTTGAATTCCCTGTGCATCTTCAGAAGAATACCCTGAAATTAAAATCTGTCTCATCCGAGCATTATCAATCCTAAATATTTTTTACAATATTGAAATATAAAATATACAAATTTTTTAAAATAATATCAAATCGTTTATCTTGAAAATTATTTATACTGGGATTAGAAACTTAAACTATCTTAAAATTCAAAATTCAAAATATAATCATCATAAAAGCTCGATTCAATATCAAGTGTAGAATTGCTATAAAACTGCATAACTTGATTTATAAAATTAAGCCTGCCATAGGAATTTTTGAATTTTAAATTAACTTTTCTTTTTTTAATAAGGTTACTTGCCATCTGAATGGACGAGATGCATTCCTACCAATCGGGCAATTAAAATGGCGATATATAGTTGACCTAATATTGCCTCTAAAACAGAGATAGATCTTGCAAATGATGATTTTGGTAGGATATCTCCAAACCCTGTCGAAGTGAGAGTACTGAAACTATAATAAGTAAATTCAGCAACTTGGATAATCCCAAACTCCATTCTGCTGGCTTCTTTTAATCCAGTAAAAGAACCTTGCCAGAGTTGTTCGATGATAGCATAAAAAAAAGCAAAGAAAAGCCCGATTAGGAAATACACACTTACAGCTCTATTAATAGTATGTATTGTTACTGACCTTTCTTTAATTACATTATAGAAAAGAAGCCATGCAATAAAAATCAAAAAAATACCGTTGCATAGAAACCCTGCTATTATTATATAAATATTCATTGTAAAATGGTCAGCCCAATTGAATATAATAGCCAAAAATGCAAATATAGTAGCTATAATATGGGTAAGTTTTTTATGAGTTATTGCTGTCAGAGCTATGATAAGCACTGTTGAAGTAAGAATATCTATTAATATATTTCCGAAGGTAGTTGTTTCAAGAAAAGGAAAAAGAATGAATAACAATAGAAGTGAAGGAAGCAAGAAATGCAGCCCTATTTTAGTCTTTTGTGTTATAAAAGAGAACAATTTCTATAAACCTTATAATCTTTAATTATCATCAAGTGCGATTTTTTCCATTTTATGCTGCAACTTATCATCTTAGCCTTTTTTGCTACATTATAACACTATATTTTTTCTCTCCCAAAATTTTTAACTACTAAAAAATAGCAAGTATTGCCAATTTTTACTGCAGGAAGGCATATCACTTGCGATTCTCATAAAATGCAATTAAATTTTTTGACTTCGTTCTTTGAAAGAACTTATATGTTGATTGTATACTTAATTAATGTCTGTTTATAATCTAAAAGATTTTATTTTTTGTCATACCCAAAGCCTGCCCTCGAATGTCGTTGTCGGAGATATTTATCGGGCATCCATAAAGTTTTGAAAACACTGGATTCCTGCTGGAGTTTACCCTCGTGAAAGCGAGGGTGGGAATGACGCTGTTTAATTTAAATTGGCATTTATAAATAGACTCTAATTAGACTATAAATAATTTAATTCTTGTTATACTTCAATGGGAAAAATAAACCTTAAAGCTCTATCAGAGTCAGAAATCCATGCTTTTATGAAGGATTTAAACTTACCCGATTTTAGGTCAAGGCAAATCCTGCATTGGATATATCAAAGGCATATTGAATCAATCGAAAAAATCACAGAGTTCTCTATAGAGCTCAGAAGCAGTCTCTCTGAAAAAGCATATATAAGCAATCTTTTACTACTTGACAGAAAGCTTTCTTCTGACGGAACAGAGAAATATCTTTTTGGTCTTTATGATAATGAATCCATTGAGACCGTATTAATACCTGACGATAAAAGATTAACCCTCTGCGTTTCATCTCAGGTGGGATGTTCATTGGGTTGCATTTTCTGTGCTACAGGCAGGTTAGGATTCAAAAGAAACCTCGAAGCTTATGAAATAGTCGATCAGATTATAAATGTTTCCAGAGTTATTGCCCCAAAAAGTATTACGAATATTGTATTTATGGGTATGGGGGAACCTTTATTGAATTTTAATAATCTAGTTGAAGCATTATTTAGAATAACCAAGCTCATGAAGATACCTCATAGAAGGATTACAGTTTCAACCTCTGGGATAGTGTCTAAAATTTATGACTTCCCCAAAAAGGCTCCAAAAATCAATCTTGCGATATCGCTTAATGCTGCGGAAGACAGAATAAGGGATTTTATGATGCCTATAAATAAGACCTATCCTTTAAAAGTTCTCATCAATGCATGTAGAGAGTTTCCTCTATTACCAAGAAAGAGGATAACTTTTGAATATATAATGCTAAAAGGGATTAACGATGCAATTTATGATGCAAAAAGATTGATACATCTTCTACATGGCATACCTGCAAAGGTCAATTTGATACCGTTTAATCCCTTCGAGGGCTGCGGTTTAGAGGGCTCTGATGATAAGACTATCATTAGATTTCAAGAAGTATTAATAAATGGCAATCTTCCTGCATTCATAAGGAAGAGTAAGGGGCAAGATATCTCTGCAGCATGTGGACAACTAAAGGCAAATTAGACCGTGAAATAGACATAAAAAATTAAATTTCCTTAAAAGTCCCCTCCCCTTGCGGGAGGGGACTTTTAAGGGGAGGGGTAACCATCTGGATTATTCTTCTACCCTCACCCTAACCCTAACCCTCAAGGGAGAGGGAACTTTGGGACATCTCTATCTCTATTTTTCAGAATTAGAGGGAACTATTTTTAAATTTCTATCGGCAATTTTGAGTAATTTTTAGGACTATTGCAAATATTTCTTCAATATGTTAATCTACCTATGAAGTTCGGAAGTTTTTAGTCTATACAAGGCCACAAAGACTTTTGTCTTTGTGGTTTTTAGTTTGGGTACTTCTAGAATTTCAATTTATACAAAGGAGGTACACAAATGGCTAATGGTAAAGTGAAGTGGTTTAATGAATCAAAAGGATTTGGCTTTATTACAAGTGATGAAGGCAGTGATGTATTTGTGCATTATTCTTCTATTCAAAGCAATGGTTTCAAGTCCCTTTCAGAAGGCGACAATGTTACTTTTGATATTGAAAAAGGCCAGAAAGGTCCAAAGGCAATCAATGTAGTAAAAAAATAAGACATTATTGCATTAAAGACCCTTTATTTCTAATAAAGGGTCTTTTTATTAAGACAAATGAACGGTTTAGTTTTATGGATAACAGGTTTGCCAGGAAGCGGCAAGAGCACAATAGCCGATGGCATTATGAGGGCTTACCCTGATTTTGTCATTCTCAGAATGGATGAGATAAGAAGACTCATAACACCCATTCCTACTTATTCTGAAGATGAAAGAGAGATAGTTTACCGGGCGATTGTATATATGGCTAAGGTGCTTTATAGACTCAAGCACAATGTAATCATTGATGCAACGGCAAACAGAAGGAGATGGAGGGAGCTTGCTCGGCAGAATATCCAGAATTTTGCAGAGATTTATCTCAGATGCCCTATAGATGCCTGCCAGAGAAGGGAAAAAGAAAGGCAGGATACCCATTTAGCACCAAAAAATATTTACAAAAAGGGGCTTGAAGGTAGCCCTGTCCCTGGTATTACAGTTCCTTATGAAGAGCCCTTAAACCCTGAGCTCACAATAGATACAAGCAGGCTGAAACCTGAAGAATCTATCACTATAGCGGTAAACTTTATATCTGACTTATTGCATAGCAAAAATACACAGATTCAATAATAAAAATATACTTAACTTAATGCCATTTTTTAGATGAATTTTTAGTTTGAATAACAAAAGGCGATTCAGCTAATCGCCCACACAATTTCAATTTAGATTAGAATGCCCCTATTACATTATCATCCTTTATCATCAACTCAACGAGCATATTGTAATCTATTTTTTGATATCTTTTTCTATGTCTCCTTCGCCAACCCGCCTCTTATAAGGCAGTCTGCCAAAGCGTTTTTTATCCTTGCCTGAGACTTTGAGAAATGAAGGTGAGGCTTAATCCTTTCTACCTTTCTGCAATTACTAACATTTCATAGTCTTCAGTTGTTAATTTATCCTCACGAGAAAAAGCGCCCAGCTTCGCTCCAAAAAATTCAATTTTTGTAAATCCAAGCGTTCTTAGTAACCAAGTTATTTCAGATGGCACATAATACCTTTCGTTGCATTCGAGTTCTTTTTCCACTCCGTCATCATCAATAAATTTAGTTGTATTATAGTCTCTGAAAGTCATTAAATCGAAATTTTTACTGTGGTAGGTTGCGTTTTCTTCTATGGCACCTTCAGCATGAAAATCATTAATAGAATGGAATAAAGGAAATAATCCATTAAGGGTTGTAAATATAAATTTTGATTTATCTTTTAATGATTTAGATACATTTTTAAGTATTTCAAAATTCATCTCGTCGGTTTCCATTAATGGGAAACCTCCTTCACACATCATAATAGCTACATCAAATTGATTTTCAAATGGCAAATTTCGTGCATCGTGCTTTAAAAAATCTATTTGTAAATTGTTTTGTCTTACTTTTTCTCTCGCTTTTCCCAGTAAAGATTCAGACAAATCAATCCCTGTAATAGAATAACCTCTTTTGGCTAATTCAATTGAATGACGGCCTGTACCACAACCAATATCAATAATCTTTAAATCTTTGTTGTAATTAATCTCTTTTTCAATAAAATCACATTCACCAATTGTTCCATGTGTGAAACATTCATTGTCATATTTTTGGCCATAATTTTCAAATAGTGTTTCGTACCATTGTTTTTTATTCATTCATTTTCCTGCTTTAATCTTATGTCTTTATTGTTTAATATATATTCCAATTGAATCATTGCTTTCCTCTTTGTCTTTTATATCTTTCAACCATGTATAGCATTACAGGTGATAGTAGGAACCTCCTTTGAGCCATGATAATCAACCCGAATTAACTTATCCCATCCCGGCTTTCCATAATATCTTATAGACCCCTTTTCTTTTACAATTCTAAATCCTTTTTCTTCCGGTAATCTTATCAATTCAGTAAATTTCACTTATGTTCTCCCTTCTTATGAATAATAATATCATATTGATAGTGGCTTTTATATAACTCATTCACATCCTCAATTATTGCTGATATGCTTCCATTGTTGGAACATCTCACTCATTACTCTTTTTATTTAATTAAAGATATCGTAGCTTTATAGCAAGTATATCCAAAAAGTTATTTAATTTTTCATTAAAAATTCATTATAAGATCACTAAGAGAAATATTTCCGAAATATTTCTCTTAATGACTTTGTCTTTTTTTTCATTTAAAATCATTATTCATTAGACTTTAAATCAAATTTTAAAGAGGGTTTAATATGTTGAAAAAAGTTACTTTAGTTAAAACTTTGATAATTTTTCTGTATCATAATTTAGGATTATAACCCTTTGCTTAAAATCTTGAAACAAAAGATCTCAAGGGTTATAATCCTAATAATTACAATTTAAGGAGGTATAAAGCAAAAAAGTTTGAACATATCATGAGAATATAAGTTTCTGAAAATACAATCACAAAACCATAATCCGTAATGACTGCGAATTACTTATTAATTTTGTTGTCATTGCGAGCACTCAAAGGATGCGTGGCAATCTCATCAGAAAAGGCGAGATTGCTTCACTTCATTCGCAATGACTACAGATTATGCACAAAAAGGAGTGTTAGGTGAATACATTTGACTATCTTTGTTTGCTTGTAGGCACAAACCCTTTGCCCAATTTAGTCGTTGCAGAATATTTCCTAAAAAACAAACTTTTAGCAAAAGAAATATTTTTGATCCACTCCGAAATGACCCCCTTCCATAATGGAACACTTCAAGAAGCCGAAAGACTTAATGACATAATAAGTGAAAAATATCCTTCTATCAAAGTAAATAAAGTATCAATTTCAAATATAAATCAGGCTAAAATTATCAAAAGAGAGGTTAAAGAGAAAATAATTGAAAGAATTCCGATTAAAAGTTCAATTCATCTAAATTATACTGGTGGGACTAAAGCGATGGGAATCCATGTCTATAATACATTTAAAGATGCTCAAAAATTTAAAGCATCATATTCATATCTTGATGCAAGGGAATATATGATTGTAGATGATGATAATGGAAAGATTACAGATGATCTAAGAGACTCTGTCCATATTACATTTGATAAGATGATAACTTTACATGGTTTCAAAAGAGCAAATCAAGACCCTGACACATCTGCTTTTATAAATACAATTGAGATGTTTAAAAAATTTATTAATGAAAATAGAATTGAAGAATTTTATAAAAGCTACAAGCGTGAAATTTTTTTAGATAAGAGAGGTAATCTTGCCTCAAGATTCAATGATCTTAAAAACAACTTTCAAAAAAACAATATTAACAATACCGTTACAAATGGGATTTTTCTTGAAATCATAAAGACATTACCTGAGGAAGTTAGGCTTTTCGATGATGAGGGCAATTTTCAATCTCCAAAAGATGAAAATATCGGCAAATCACTCAGATATATTGATGGGGCATGGTTTGAGGATTATGTATATTCAATTCTTAAAAATAATATGCCCGATAAATATATACAAAAAAACTGGGAAATAAAAAAACCAGAGTGGTCAAATCAGAAATTTGAGATAGATGTTTTAGTCATCAATGGTTATCAACTTATAGGTATATCTTGCACCACTTCTGATAGAAAATCAATTTGCAAAAGCAAGGGATTTGAGATGCTGCTTAGATGTAGGCAGATTGGAGGAGACGAAGCAAAAGCTGTGTTACTTACAAAAATAAAAAAAGACAAGGCTGAAGAACTGCAGAACGAGCTCATTGCAGACACAGCTGGCTATCAGAATATTGTCGTATTAAGCAAAGAGGATTGGGGAGAGAATTTACTATGCAGAAAGATAAAGGAATTCATTAACTAAGGTAATGTCAAAAGTTTTATGAAAAAAGAGGGAAAGATATGAAACCATAGAATTTCACTACAGAGCGCACAGAGAAAAGAATTTTA
>DYHD01000056.1:0-3816 GCA_020724365.1 Thermodesulfovibrio yellowstonii
AAGCATTTATAGGTGTTTTAAGCGGGAATTCTATGTGTAACTGACAAACTCAGGAAAAGATGAACTTATTCCCTCTACACAGCTCCGCAAGGGTGATATCATATTGGTGGAAGCAAATGACCTCATTGCTGGCGACGGTGAAGTAATTGCCGGTGCTGCACTCGTCAATGAAGCCGCTGTTACCGGCGAATCCGCTCCTGTTGTTAGGGAAGCAGGCGGGGATAGAAGCGCTGTAACAGGAGGCACGCTGGTGATCGCAAACAGCATCGTCGTGAGGATAACCGCTTCCAGACTGTGTCAAAACTAATAAAAGAGCACGATTGTCATGATCTAATAAAATCAAGCAGTTACGAGACCCTGAAACGAGTTCAGGGTGACAAAAAGCGAATTATGACACAGTCTATTCACTCGGAATGACAGAGCGAAAGGCTCGAAAAGATATTAAAACAACATTAAGATATGTATATTTATCGCGACCTCACACAAAGAGGATGCAATGGGTAAAATTAATACTCTTTTCCACTCAAAGACACAGTTAAATAGGGTAAAGCATTACGATTTTATGACAGAAGAAAAAAACAGCTTGACAGCATATGAGAAAATAGGTTATTTTTCAATCAGTTAGGGCGATTAGCTCAGTGGGAGAGCGCTTCCTTCACACGGAAGAGGTCACTGGTTCGAAACCAGTATCGCCTACCATTCTTAAAACCTTCTCTACCAACGATTTGCTAAGCTTTCCCATTCAGCTACACGTCCTCATTTACTGCCAAATTGTATAGTTTTTGTATAGTTGACTTACCATTAATAGCATTTTCAAGGGTTTCCACAGCTTTAACCTTATGAGAGGGTGCAAGGTGTGCATATTTTAAAGTCATGGTTAAGATTTTATGCCCTAAAAGCTCCTTGACTGTTTTCCTGTTAAACCTAATATAAACCGTTGATAATAGTAGAGAATGTCATAAAATCTATTAATTATACCTAAATTGGGATTTTGAAAACTGGCGGAGAGGGAGGGATTCGAACCCTCGATGGAGTTACCCCCATAGCGATTTTCGAGACCGCCCCATTCAACCACTCTGGCACCTCTCCATTAATCTTTATTTTAATTTCTCTCTTAATCTCTGCGAACGGCGGAATTCATTCTCAAGGCTCACAAAATTATTTTCTATGAGTAGCCCTTCCATTTTGGAGAGATTATCTTTTAAAATACCTATAAACTTAATCAGGTTCTCTTTATTAAGAGCTGAGATATCTCTCCAAATTTCAGGAGGGCTCATTGCTATCCTTGTCGTATCTTTGAAACCTTGTCCAGCAAATCTGATAAAATCCTCATTAATATCGCTAACCAAATTCACAAGTGCATAGGCAGTAAGATGTGGTAAATGGCTCACAAGAGCATATACTTCGTCATGCTTGTACGGATTCATTAACTCGACCTTACTGCCAAGAGATTTCCATAAATTGGTTAATATTGATAATGCTTCAGGATTAGAATTTTCTGTAGGGGTGATTATACACAGTGCCTTATTAAATAAATCAGCCTTTGCATTATCAGCCCCTGATTTCTCCCCACCTGCAATAGGGTGTGAACCAATATAAAAGACCTTTTCAGGCATAACTGATTCAATCTCATAAACAAGCCTGCCCTTAATACTGCCTACATCGGTTATAATGCAATTATTCTTTGCAACCCCTTTTATCTCATTTATAATTTGCAAAAAAACACCTACAGGAGTAGCAAGGACAATTAGGTCAGAACCCTCGCAAATCTCACGGATATCGAGGCTATAATTATCAATTATTCCTCTGAGTTTTGCCTTTTCGAGGTTTTTAGGGTCTCGGCTGAAGCCATAAATAGTATTGCATAAGCCTCTTTTCCGAATTGCAACTGCAAAGGATGACCCAAGAAAGCCAACCCCTATCACTGAAACTTGTTTGAAAAATAAATTTTCCATTAGCTAAGTTACATAAACCTCGATTTATATAAGCGATAAACTGAAAAGATTTTTAATAATATGTTACCCTGAGCCTTTGGCGTAATATCAGTCAAACACTTGTCGAAGGGTGAATTATCAATCATAATTCGATAGGCTCACCATGACCTTTTAGTGAAATTCTTATATCTCTCTGCCTATAGCCTGTGCTATTGGTTTTAACTCACTCATCAATCTCGTAAAGGCGTCTGGTTTCAGAGATTGTTCGCCATCTGAAAGAGCCTCTTCAGGATTTGTATGAACTTCTATCATAAGTGCATCAGCGCCTGCAGCTATTGCAGCCCTTGCCATTGGGGCTACCAGATCTCGTTTGCCAACACCGTGACTTGGGTCAACAACTATTGGCAAGTGAGTCATTTGCTTCAATAAAGGCACCGCACTTAAATCAAGTGTATTTCTTGTAGCTGTCTCAAATGTCCTGATGCCTCTTTCGCAAAGCATTACATTCTGGTTTCCTCTAGACATAATATACTCAGCGGACATCAACCATTCTTTAATGGTCGCAGAAAGTCCTCTTTTTAGCAGCACGGGTTTATCAATAGAACCCACTTCAAGCAAGAGCTTAAAGTTTTGCATATTTCTTGCGCCTATCTGTATGATGTCAGTATATTTCATGATTACATCCATCTCTTTTGTATCCATTAATTCTGTTACGATTGCAAGGCCAAACTTGTCTCTGGCATCAGCAAGGTATTTAAGACCCTCCTCTCCAAGCCCTTGGAAGGAATAAGGTGAGGTTCTCGGTTTAAAAGCGCCCCCTCTTAAAATTGTAGCGCCTGCATTTTTAACCTTTTCAGCGATTCCAAAGAGTATTGTCTTGTTTTCAACAGCACACGGACCTGCCATTACATGAATCTTTTTCCCGCCTATGGTTATATTTCTGACTTTTATCTCTGAGTTTTCTTTTTTGAAATCTCGACTCGCAAGTTTATATGGTTTTAATATCCTTACGACATTTTCAACACCTGTCATAGCACGGATTGCATCTTCCTCTTCTTCAGTCACTTTTGATGTATCCCCAATAACTCCTATAATAGTTCTCTCTGTGCCTTGAGATACATGGGTTTTGAGCCCTTTGCTCTCAAGTTTCTTAATGATATGCCTGATATTTACATCAGATGTGCCGGGTTCTAAAACGATTATATCCATAAAATCCTCCTATAAAAGTAACATATTTATTAGATTTTTTAAAATTTTTCTATATTTTTGCCATAAACCTTTTAGGTTCACGCTATGACTATAGAGTAAGCCTTTTGATTTTCAATATTAGGATTTAGGTTATATACAATTATTTGATATAAAAATGAGCTACCCCGTGAACTTACACAGGGTAGCTCATATAATAATATGAAGACAAATATAGTGAGCTTGATTCAGGTGAGGTTTTTATTATTGTGATATGATTACACTTCATAACAGTGTTTGCATAATATCATAAATCATTTAATTTTTTCCAGAGCAATTTTCAGAGATTCGATGAATCGCCTGTTTTCTTCGGGCAATCCAATTGTTACCCTTACAGCTTTTGGTCCCACAGGTCTTATAATAACTCCCATTTGCAGCATGGCATTGAAAAGGGCATTAGAGTCAATTTCTAATGGCATATATATAAAATTAGTTTCTGTAGGGACATATTTTATTCCGAGCGAATCGAATTCATTATATAGATATTTTTTTCCTGCTTCGTTATTTTCGATTGTTTTTCTAACATGTCCTTCATCTGTCAGGGCATGTATTGAAGCAACCTGTGCAAGGGTATTAGTATTAAAAGGTTCTCTAATCTTATTCATCTCGGTAAGAATTTCTTTTTTACCGATACCAT
>DYHD01000056.1:3826-15083 GCA_020724365.1 Thermodesulfovibrio yellowstonii
CAAGACCGTAAGCCTTAGAAAATGTTCTAAGGACAAGAATATCTCTACCTTTTTTGAAATATTCAATAGTATCGGGATACTCAGGGTCTTGAACATACTCATAGTAAGCTTCATCCATAATTACTAAAACGCCATCTGGGACTTTGTCCATGAATCTCTCAAATTCATCTCTTTTATTGCTAGTTCCTGTAGGATTATTTGGATTGGCAACAAAAATTACTTTGGTCTTTTCTGTAATCGCCTTAGCCATTTCCAGAAGATTGTGTCTGTAATTTATATGCGGTATTTCCCTTGCAACTCCGCCGATGGACTGAACGGCTAATGGATATACGACGAAGGAATGGCTTGAAAAAATAGCCTCATCCCCTTGACCCATGAATGTTCTTACAGCAATATCGAGAAGTTCATTTGACCCATTGCCCAGTATTATCTCATCTTGAGAAACCTTAATGCCTGACTTAGAAAATCTCTCAGAAAGAGCATTTTTAAGATAATAACCTCCTCCGTCAGGATAACGACTCATCTTATCAGGATTATTGAGCAAGTCCCTCAAGCCTTCTAATGCCTTTGGTGAAGGTCCGAGAGGGTTTTCATTTGAAGCGAGTTTTATGCACTCTTTTAATCCCAATTCCCTTTCAAGTTCTTCGATTGGTTTACCAGGAACATATGGTTTAATAACTGATACATAATCAAGCGATTTTAACATTCACAATCACCTCTCTAAGCTTTTGTCTATTGGATAAGAACCAAGATGTTTAAGATAAAGGCATATTTCTTTAGTCTTTTCTATTGCTTTCAGAACCTTTTCGTCTTCAATATGTCCTTCCATATCAATAAAAAATATATATTCCCAAGCCCTTCTCTTTGATGGGCGGGATTCTATCTTATTAAGATTAATCTTTGATGCCATGAAGGGTTGCAAAGATTCATAGAGAGCCCCGGGTCTGTCTTTAAGAGAGAATAATATTGATGTTTTGTCCTGTCCTGTTTTAGCAGGATAATCTTTAGAAATCATCAAAAATCTCGTATAATTTTTCTTGTTATCCTCTATATTTTTTTCAACAAAATTAAGGTCGTAAAGTTTTGCAGCGAGTTCGCTTGATATGGCTGCAGCGTCTTCATCCTTTGATGCAATCTCTGCAGCTCTGGAAGTGCTTGTTGCCTCAAAGACTGTTATGCCGGGCATATATTTTTCAAGCCACATTCTACATTGGGCAGCGGCTTGGGGATGAGAGTAAATCTTTTTTATCCTTGATTTATCGCCACTTTTTGAGACAAGATTATGAGAAATCTCAAGCATAATTTCAGCGGATATCTTAAGGTCATAATCCATAAACATATCAAGGGTATAACTTACAACACCTTCATTGGAGTTTTCTATAGGAACTATGCCATATTCAGCCTTATTGCTTTCGACCGAGTCAAATGTTGCCTTTATGCTCTCAACAGGCATATAGCTTGCGGATGAACCGAAATGTCTAATGGCAGCTAAATGAGTGAAAGTTCCTTCGGGTCCTAAATAAGCTACTTTCAGTGGTTGTTCAAGAGAAAGCGCGGCTGATAATATTTCTCTAAAAATGAATCTGAGGGCATCGTTAGGGAAAGGTCCTTTGTTCAAGGAAGTTATGCGATTTAGGATAATCCTTTCACGTTCAGGGGAGTAAAACTTAAGGTTTAAAGCCCTTTTGATATCAGCTATTTCTATAGCTATTTTTGTCCTCTTATTTAAGAGTTTGAGAATCTGTGAGTCAATAGCATCAATCTTTTCACGAAGCCTGCTAATATCTTTTACATCTGGTTTTTCACTCATATTTTTAAATCATACAGTAATATAAGCTTTTTTTTCAATGGTTACTCAAAAAAATTATTATTATTGAATATCAATTTGATTTTCTAGAATTTTTTGCAGCTTTCTTTAATCAGAATGATACTAAAATCGAGACAAAATATTATAATATCAAAAATGAATTTAGGCTGATACAAAGTCGTGCATTTTCAATGATTATGTTTTGCCAATACAGGCAGACGAAAGAGGTTTTCTAAAATGAAGGTAATAATTGTTGGTGCAGGTGAGGTCGGATTCCATATAGCTAAGGCACTTTCATATGAAAATATTGATGTAGTCGTTATAGACAGAGACAAAGAAAAAATCAAAAGGGTTATGAATGAACTGGATGTTGCGGTAATAGAAGGAGAAGGCGGTGACATTTCATCTTTAAAAGATGCAGGCGCGGAATCAGCAGATATTTTGTTGGCTGTTACAAATAGTGATGAAACTAATATGATCGCTTGTCTTCTAACAAAGGCAATGTTTAAGATTCCTCGAAAGATTGCCCGGATAAGAACCTCTGATTATTTCAAGAATGAAAAACTCTTAAATAAAGAAAACCTTGACATAAACCCTGCCATTAATCCTGAATTAGAGGTTGCTATGTCTATAATAAGGCTACTTGAGATACCTATCGCTATGGATGTAGAGGATTTTGAAGGAGGCATAGTAAAAGTAATAGGATTAAGACTTAAAGAGGGCAACTATCTAATTAGGAAATCACTTAAAGATATTGGCAGGAAAATGGAAATAAAATTTCTGATAGGGATGATTGAAAGACAGGATAGAACCATCATTCCTTCAGGAGATGATGTAATACATAATCAAGACATAATATATGTCCCAGTTAAAAAAGAAGATGTTTATGATATGCTTTTGCATCTGAAAATGGATACAGCATCAGCAAGACGAGTTATGATAGTTGGGGGGGGCAGGGTCGGAGGATTTATTGCATCTTATCTTGAATCAAGGATGGATATAAAAATAATAGAACAAAACGAAGAAAGGTGTAAGTTCTTAAGCAGAAATCTTAAAAGGGCATTAGTGCTTCATGGAGACGGCGTTGATCAGAATCTCCTATTTGAGGAAAATATCGGGGATATGGATGTCTTTGTGGCAGTATCAAATAATGATGAACTTAATATAATGGCTTCTCTACTTGCAAAAAAGCATGGCGCTAAAAAGGTTATTGCTATTGTAAATAGAACCGACTACATCCCCCTTGCAAGGGGACTTGGATTGGATGTAGTTATGAGTCCAAGGCTCCTGACTGCAAACACAATCCTCAGATATGTCAGAAAAGGCGATATTCTCTCTCTTACTTCAATAGCTGATGGAAAGGCAGAGATAATCGAGGCACGAGTCGGGGATAACTCCCAGCTTTTAAATAAATCTCTTATGGAAGCTAAAATGCCACATTCATCATTAATAGGGACTATCATTAGAGGGAATCAGGTGATAATACCGAAAGGTTCAGATAAAATATACAAAGATGACCGATTAATCATTTTTACCCTGCGAGAATCTATTAAAAAAGTTGAGGAAGTATTAATATAAATCTCTCATGAATATCGGTTTAATAGTAAATATTCTTGGTAGTGCTGTAATAATCATTTCAGCTTTCATGATTTTACCTATTTTTATCTCTTTGATATACCAGCAAAATGACCTTTCGGTGATGTTAATTTCTTTCCTTATTACTCTATCTTCAGGTGCTATCTTATATTTTTCTACACAAAGATATAAAAGGGAAGAACTCAGAAAAAAGGATGCTTTCCTAATTGTAACCCTCACATGGCTTATTGTAGCGTTCTTTGGTGCCCTGCCATTTTTCTTGAGCGGTATGTTTGCATCTATAACTGATGCCTATTTTGAGTCAATGGCAGGCTTTACTACTACAGGAGCCTCCATACTTAAGGATGTGGAGAGCCTTCCACTTGGTGTGCTTTTCTGGCGGAGCTTAATTCAATGGATAGGAGGCATGGGGATAATCGTCTTTGCCCTCGCAATCTTGCCCATGCTTGGTTCAGGAGGTATGCAGCTTTTTAAGGCAGAGGTGCCCGAGATAAGCGTAGATAAACTAAAGCCACGCATAATAGACACTGCTAAAGCTTTGTGGTTCATATATGTTTTTTTAACTATAATTAATATAATCTTTTTGCTTTTAGGGGGTATGGATATTTACAACTCCATCTGTCATGCATTCACTACATTAGCTACTGGTGGATTCTCCACAAAAAATGCAAGCCTTGGCCATTTTGAAAATCCATTCATTCATTATACAACCGCAATATTTATGTTTCTTGCTGGCATAAATTATTCTATCTATTTTCTTATTTACCGCGGCAGATTTTCTGCCATCATAAAAGGAAATGAATTAAGATTTTATATATGTGCTACTTTAGTAGCTACAATATTAATAACGATAAATATTTATAGTTTTTATAATTCTTTAGAGGAATCCTTCAGGCATGCATTATTTCAGGTTACATCTATTATGACAACAACAGGCTTTGCTTCAACCGATTTTGGTAAATGGCATGTGTTTTCTCAAATAATTCTTGTAATAGCTATGTTATTTGGTGGCATGATAGGTTCTACTGCTGGAGGCATCAAACAAGTCAGGATATTATTAATGCTTAAACAAGCATACAGAGAGATATATCAACTTATTCACCCCCGAGCTGTCATAGCGTTGAAACTTGATGAAAAGTTTCTTGACAAAGAGACTTTAGGCAGCATCTGGGGCTTTATATTTTTATATCTTGCTTTATGCGTAATTGCAACATTAGGGCTTGCTTCTTTAGGCATTGATTTTATAACCTCTGCAACATCAGTTTTATCTGCAATTGGCAATGTCGGACCAGCACTTGGACAGGCGGGTCCTGCAGAAAATTATGCCTTCATGCCTGATGCAGCAAAATGGATTCTTACCTTTTGTATGCTTATTGGCAGGCTTGAGATTTATACAGTATTAATATTGTTTGTTCCAGAATACTGGCGAAAATAATATTTGCAGTGTGGAAAACTTTTGCTCAAGCAATCTATAATATATAATAGCTATGGATATACTTACTAATATTATCAAGAAAAAAAAAGAACGATTAGAATATGCAAAGAGCAGAAACTCTCTCAATGAACTAAAGGGTAAACTTTCAGACTTACAGCCATTAAAGAATTTTACTGATGCTATTAAAAGAAACAATTCCGGCATAAGACTTATTGCAGAGATCAAAAAGGCATCTCCATCTAAAGGCATTATAAGGCATGATTTTCAGCTTGAAAGAATCGCTGAAATATATGCAGATGACGCTGTAGATGCGATCTCAGTAATAACAGAGGAAGATTTTTTCAAAGGACAATTAAGTTTTATTGCTTCTGTCAAGGGTATTACAGCAAAACCGATTCTAAGAAAAGACTTTATTTTTGATGAGTTTCAAATATATGAATCAAGGCTTAATAAGGCTGACGCTATCTTGCTTATTGCTGCTATACTTGAAAAAAATCAGGCAGGTGAATTTCTTGATATCGCATCTGAGTTAGGATTGGCTGTTTTATTTGAGGTTCATTATGAAGATGACCTTCAAAAAGCTATTGATATAAAAGCCCCAATAATAGGCATAAACAGTCGAAATTTAAAAACTATGGAGATTGATTTATCTAATACCTTAAGATTAAAAAGATATATACCAGCAAATAAAATAGTCGTGGCTGAAAGTGGAATCAGAAATAAAGACGATGTATTAACCTTAAATGCTGTAAATATTGATGCTATGTTAGTAGGCACATCAATCATGCAAGCTAAAGATATGTTAGGCAAGATTCATGAACTTAAATTAATTTTTTAATCTACATTTAGCAAAAATATGCTTAATAAAACTTGCTAATTAATTTTAATCGGAGCATAGATGAATATATCTGCAACAATTAAAAAAGCCGTTCTCCCGGCTGCTGGACTCGGAACAAGATTCCTGCCAGCTACAAAGGCATCTCCAAAAGAGATGCTCCCCATCGTTGATAAGCCCCTAATTCAATATGCAGTTGAGGAAGCTGTAAAATGCGGCATAGAAGAATTCATTATTATTACGGGCAAACATAAGAGGGCTATCGAAGACCACTTCGATAATGCCTATGAACTCGAAGAAAAATTAAAAACTTCAGGCAAAAAGAAACTTCTTGAAGAAGTCAATAAACTGAATAAAATAAACTTTGCTTATATTCGTCAGAGAGCTGCATTGGGGCTCGGACATGCTATCCTCTGTGCCAAGCCTTTTGTTGGAGATGAACCTTTTGTCGTCATTTTAAGCGATGATCTAATAGAGCCTTCGTACAATTTGCTTGGGGAGATGATAAAAGTTTATTATGAAAAAAAATCTCCTATAGTTGCATTGGATGAAGTTCCCATCTCAGATGTTCAGCGATATGGTATTATTGATGGTATCTTAGAAGGTGAAGTTTATAAGATAAAAGACTTGGTAGAAAAGCCTGAGCCAGATAAATCCCCTTCTAACCTTGCAATCCTTGGGAGATATATCTTGACTCCGGATATATTTCCAGCTCTCGAGACACAAAAACCAGGAGCAGGCGGAGAAATCCAGCTTACTGACGCCCTCAGTAGGATGGCGAAAAAGAAAACTATATATGGTTATCCTATCAAAGGCAAAAGATTTGATGCTGGCGATAAATTAGGCTATCTAAAGGCAACAGTTGATTTCGCTCTCTCAAATAGCGAATTGTCTCAAAAATTTAAAGAGTATCTTATAAATAAGGTCAAGGCATTGTTATGAAAAGAAGTCTTTTTTTATATGAAGTTGAGACATATAAAGAGCCCCTTATAGATCTTTATGAAACTGCAGATAACCTTATATTTAAGATAGAAATCCCCGGAATTGATATCAGAAATATTTCATTAAAGGTATATGAGGATTTGCTTATAATTGAAGGATTATGGGTTACAGAAAGAGACCCCTCTGTTCAGGAGAGGTATAAATATTTGTGTATGGAAAGAAATATCAAAACAGTTCGCAGGGTTGTAAAAATACCTATTCCTGTCAATACAGTCGCAGGAACTGCTTTCTATGAAAATGGTGTTGTCACTATTAAATTTCCAAAACTTAGGGATAAATTGATTAGAATTAAAATAGAACAAAGATGAAAATAATTATTTTACTGTCTCTGTTAATCGGCTAATCAAAGGGAGGATAAATAATGAACGAAGTTATCAAAGATGCTGATTCAAAAGAGGTGGAGATACCCGATGAACTTCCTGTCTTGCCTGTTAGGGATGTTGTTGTTTTTCCATATATGATTATTCCTCTTTTTGTCGGCAGAGATGTTTCAATTAAAGCAATTGATAATTCTCTAAATACACATCGAATGATCTTACTGCTGACCCAGAAGGATTTGAATGTAGAGGTCCCAGCCCCTGAAGACCTTTATAATGTCGGCACAGTATGCATGATAATGAGGATGCTTAAACTACCAGATGGAAGGGTTAAGATACTTGTTCAGGGCTTAACTAAAGCAAGGTCTCTACTCTTTACTCAGAGAGACCCTTTCTTTATAGCCGAGATTGAAAAGATATTTGATGAAAAATCTGAAGAGGTGACCCTTGAGAATGAAGCACTGATTAGAACTATCAAAGAACAGGTAGAAAAAACCATATCTCTGGGAAAGGCTGCACCTCCCGACATTATGATAGCAGTAGAAAATATGGATGACCCAGGTAGGCTTGCTGACCTTATATCTTCAAATCTTGGACTTAAAACAGAGCAAGCTCAAGAGATTCTGGAGATGACCAGTCCGATTACTCGTTTGCAAAAGATAGGCGAAATATTGACCCGAGAGATACAATTATTAACCATCCAACAAAAGATTCAAACTGAGGCAAGAGGTGAGATAGATAAAACACAGAGGGAATATTTCCTTAGAGAACAATTAAAGGCAATCCAAAGAGAATTAGGAGATATAGATGAGCGAGGCGAAGAGATAAGAGAATTCAGGAGAAAGATTGAAGAAGCAAAGATGCCAGAGAAAGTAATGAAAGAGGCAGAAAAACAATTAAGGCGTCTCGAAAAAATGCATCCTGACAGTGCAGAAGCTGGAACAATTAGAACTTATCTTGAGTGGCTCACTGAAATACCATGGGCAAAAAACACTAAGGATCAACTAAATATAAAATTAGCTGAAAAGGTTTTAAATGAAGACCATTATGATTTAGAAAAGGTAAAAGAAAGGATATTAGAATATCTGAGTGTAAGAAAATTAAAAGAGAAAATGAAAGGACCTATACTTTGCTTTATAGGACCACCCGGCGTCGGCAAGACATCTCTAGGCCGTTCTATCGCAAGGTCACTTGGAAGGGAGTTTATAAGGATGTCCCTTGGTGGTGTCCGCGACGAAGCTGAGATCAGAGGGCATAGGAGAACTTATGTAGGTGCTTTGCCGGGCAGGATAATTCAAGGGATAAAAACTGCTGGAACTAACAATCCTGTATTCATGCTTGATGAAATAGATAAAATCGGGATGGATTTCAGAGGTGATCCATCTTCTGCGCTTCTGGAGGTATTAGACCCCGAGCAAAACAACTCGTTTATGGATCATTATCTGGCAGTGCCTTTTGATCTCTCAAATGTCATGTTCATAACAACCGGTAACCTTGCTGACACAATACCTGGTCCATTAAAAGATCGGATGGAGATTCTTTATCTCTCAGGATATACTGAGGAAGAAAAACTCCAGATTGCCAAAAAATATCTTATCCCAAAACAATTAGATGAACATGGCATAAACAATAGCATATTGAAAATAGGCGAATCAGCCGTAAGACAGATCGTATCCCATTATACGAGAGAAGCTGGGGTCAGAAATCTTGAAAGGCAGATAGCAAATCTTTGCAGAAAAGTGGCAAAACTTGTGGCAGAGGAAAAAGCAACAAATTTTAATGTCTCATCTAAAAATCTTCAGAAATATCTTGGAGCTCCCAAATATCTGCCCGAAGAAGAGATGAAGAAGGATGTAGTAGGTGTTGCCACTGGACTTGCATGGACTGAAGCAGGCGGGGATGTCATATTCATTGAATCTACCATGATGAAAGGCAAAGGAGGGCTAACCCTCACTGGACAATTAGGTGATGTTATGAAGGAGTCTGCTCATGCAGCTCTAAGCTATATAAAATCTAAGGCTAAAGAGCTTAATATAAGCGAAGACCTTTTTGCAAAAACCGATTTGCATATCCATGTTCCTGCTGGTGCAATACCAAAGGATGGACCATCAGCGGGCATAACTATGGCTGTTACCATAGCATCAATACTTACTGGGAAACCTGTTAAGAGAGATGTTGCTATGACAGGCGAGGTAACCCTAAGAGGCAGGGTTCTTCCTGTAGGCGGACTCAAAGAAAAAAGTCTTGCAGCTAAAAGGATGGGCATAAAGACAATAATTATTCCGCATAGAAATAAAAAGGATTTGGATGAATTGCCTAAATATGTGAAAGAAGGCATAAATTTTGTTCTGGCTGAAACCGTTGATGATGTCTTAAAAACTGCGATCAAAGACCTCGTAATAAACAATGATGAGGTAAAAAATGAGACTCCACCAAAAAGGGGAACTCTCGATTCTAAGAGATCTAAAAGAAAAGTTTAATCCTTTATTGAAAAGAAAAGACAGCGGCATTATTGTTGGCATAGGTGATGACGCCGCTGTCTTTACCTGCCCTAATGAAAAAATACTGGTAACAACCGATATGATGAACGAAGGAGTTCACTTTGATTTATCATATACATCTGCATCCCAATTAGGCTTCAAACTTGTTTCAGTTAATGTAAGCGACATCTATGCAATGGGTGGAAAACCGAAGTTTATTTTTCTTAATATTGCATTGCGAGGAGATGTTTCTGATGAATTCTTCTGGGATTTCTTTGATGGCATCTCGATAGCCAACAACATCTACGGACTGAAACTGCTCGGAGGCGATATTTCTTCTACTATAAATGACATGTCGGTTTCAGCTACAGTAGTTGGGGTTGGACAAAAAATAATAAAAAGATCAGGAGCAAGGATTGGAGACAAGATATATCTCACCAATTCAACCGGCGATTCAGCATGCGGGCTGGAAATATTAAAAAAACTTTCTTCAAGGGGAAGAAATATAATAAAAAGCTACGGCTTTGGAATTATAAACAAGGAGAAAAGACAACAAAAATGGCTTACCCTTAATAATACTAACTCCAAAAATATTAAATTAGATTTTAATAATGCAGAACCACTTATAAAAAGGCATTTGATGCCAGTTGTAAGATATTCTGAAGAGATTAATGAAATAGGAACTTCAATGATAGATGTAAGCGATGGTTTGTTTATAGACCTACTCAGGGTATGTGATGAAAGCGGTGTTGGTGCTCGGTTATATCTCGATAGAATCCCAATCTCCAAAAATCTCAAATATGCCTGTAAATTATTAAACTTAAATCCATATAAGCTTGCAACATCAGGTGGAGAAGATTATGAACTCCTTTTCACCGCACCAGATGGGATATATCCTTTCAAAGATGTTGTTTCTACCCCAGCAAATTCCTCATCTAAACAATTGAGCATAACCTGTATTGGTGAAATCATCCCTAATGCAAGAGTCGTGATAGCATTGGATGGAACAGAACTTCCTCTCAGGGCAGAAGGGTATCAGCATTTTGGCTCTTAGAGATAAATTTAAACAAGTTATAATGACAAATGACTCTCCGAAGAGGATTGCTTTGTCCTTTAGTGTTGGGATTTTCATAGGAATGTCTCCTTTTTTGGGACTCCATACCATTATGGGGCTGGCTATAGCATGGATTTGCAATTTGAATAAATTTGTGACAATAGTAGGCGTATATATAACAAACCCTTGGACAATCGTTCCTATTTATACATTTGCTACATGGTTTGGTGCTAAGCTTCTTGGTTTTCAGCAAATAATCCCACATATCAACTGGAGTGAGGCAAATTTTTACCAAATTCTAATTGAAATGAAACCCCTCTTATTGCCTTTTTTAATTGGGACAACGCTACTAGGCTTCATCTCTGGACTTATTGGGTATATCATTATTTATGTTTCAATGCGCAAAAAGAACTCACTCGTTATTAATAAACCTTAACTGAAATCATTAAAAAGCAAAAGAGATCGCCTAACAAATCTCTCAAGCAGATGCGGATAAAGCCTCGCACTGATTAGCTCAGACATCAGGTCATTAAGATGAAACGAAATCCACAAGAGAAATTTGTCGTTCTGTATGATACAGCAAAAAAGTGTTTGCTGATACTTGACTAACTTTAAGCCGATTTCAAAAAGGGGACCCACCAAGCAACGGACACAGAACTAGTCAATAAGGATCCTTCAGTAGTCCTGAGTTTGTCAGTTAATTTTTGTAACTAATTGATAATATTAGAAAT
>DYHD01000057.1:0-14499 GCA_020724365.1 Thermodesulfovibrio yellowstonii
CTCTTTTTTCATAAAACTTTTGACATTACCTGATAATAAAGTATTGTAAAAGGTTTTTAAGCCAATCTAAACTTTTATCCAATTTCAACTCATAAAGGGCTTGAAAATATTTAACGATTCATAGCTATATTGTAAGATAAAAGGTATCAATAAATCTATTTATAGGAGGGCGCACAATAGAGGTCATAAATGAACCAGAGTGTCTAAATTAAAAAGAAATGACCGATTCAATACTCTTTCTTAGGTTTGCGAGATTATGAACAACATTTTATAATAAGTGCAATAATACAATAATTATTAATTAGAAACTGAGATAATTAAGGAGTAAAGTAAATGGGCAAAAATCTGATAGAAAAAATTTTGGAATCTCATCTATCATATGGTGAATTAAAAACAGGCAATACAATTGGTGTGAATGTTGATCAAGTATATACGCAAGATGCAACTGGTACAATGACATGGCTCGAGTTCGAAGCTATCGGGATCGATAAGGTAAAAGTCCCTCTTGCAGTCTCATACATTGACCATAATATGCTTCAATCAAACTTTATGAATGCTGATGATCATATTTTCTTACAGACGGCAGCAGAGAGGTTTGGAGCGTTTTTTTCTAAGCCGGGTAATGGTATATGTCATCAAATCCATCTTGAAAGGTTTGCTGCACCAGGCAAGATTGCTTTAGGAACTGACAGCCATACACCAACAGGTGGCGGTATAGGTACGCTCTCTATCGGAGTGGGTGGACTGGAGGCTGCAACCGTAATGGCGGGGCTACCATTTGAGGTTGTAGTTCCAGAAGTCCTCCATGTAAGACTTAAAGGTGCTTTGAAAAGACCATATGTTACAGCGATGGATGTCATCCTAACCCTTCTCAAGCTGCTCTCCGTAAAAGGCGGAGTTGGTAAGATATTAGAGTATGGAGGCTCTGGTATTGAAACACTTAATATTACAGAGAGGGCTACTATTACTAATATGGGAGCTGAACTTGGAGCAACAACTTCTATATTTCCGAGCGATATGAAAACCCTCTCATTTCTTAAAGCGGAGGGAAGGGAAAAAGACTGGATAGAATTAAAGGCAGATGATGATGCCGAGTATGACGATATTATAAATATAGATTTAAGCAGTATTGAACCCATGATAGCCCAGCCCCATAGCCCTGATAATGTGATACCTGTTAAGGATATCGCAGGACTCAAAGTTAATCAGATATGTATTGGCAGTTGCACTAATTCATCATATCAGGCAATGAAGACAGTTGCCTCAATCTTAAAGGGTAAGACTATTCATAAAAATGTCAATCTTCTTATAAATCCAGGTTCCAAACAGGTTTATGAAATGCTTGCCCGTGAAGGCTTGATAGCAGAGATGATAGCCGCAGGGGCAAGAATGCTCGAAGCATCATGCGGGCCCTGTATCGGTATGGGAGGGGCACCTGGTTCAAGTCATGTATCAGTGAGGTCATACAATCGCAATTTTAAAGGAAGATCTGGCACAAAAGATGCTCTCATTTATCTTGCAAGTCCTGTCTCATGCGCCATATTTTCTTTAAAAGGTAAAATTATAAATCCTGAGGATTTTGATGGTGAGATACCTATAATTAATGAACCTGAATTGTTCACTATCAATGATAATCTTATTATTCCACCTTCTAAGACAACTATTGATACTAAAATCGTAAAAGGACCAAACATTAAAGATGTCCCTCTTAAAGAACCCTTGAGGGATAGAATTGAGGCTGAGATATTGTTGAAACTCGGCAATAATATTACAACTGATGACATAATGCCTGCAGGCTCACAAGTCCTCCCTTTAAGATCGAACATACCGGCAATTTCTGAATTTGTCTTTAAAAATATTGATATTACATTCAGTCAAAGAGCAAAAGAGCTTAAAGAGAAAGGTGGGTGCATCATTATAGGTGGTGATAATTATGGACAGGGTTCATCAAGAGAACATGCAGCCATTGCCCCGATGTATCTTGGTTTGCAGGTAGTAATAGCTAAATCATTTGCGAGGATACATAGAGCTAATCTTATCAATTTTGGGGTAATACCACTGCTTTTTGTTTCGGAACAGGATTATCTTAAGGTCGAGCAAGGTGACCAGCTTTTGATTGAACACATTATAAATGGGCTGAAGGGGAATCAAAGATTTAAAGTGCAAAACAAGACTCAAGGATATATATTTGAAGCATATTCAAACCTGAATGAAAAGGAAAAAGATCTCATTATCAAAGGGGGTCTTTTGCCTTATACTAAGGCTAAAATAGAGTGAAGCACCGGGAGGATAAAAACCCTCCTGGTAGAAATTAAGCAAAATTAAAACATAACATCAAAAATTAATAGATATTTTGTGCATTTCTCAGAGACAGGAAAAAATGCTCTATTTTTCTGTTTTTCAGTATTGCTTGACCATTCAATAATAGATAAAGTATACTCAAAGCCTTTAAAAGCTCATAAATAAAGCTTTTAGAAAACCTTATCATCATATTTTATGATTTCAACAATTAAGTATATATTAAAAGGTGATATTTATGCCAAAAAGAGACGACATCAATAAAGTAATGATTATCGGTTCAGGGCCTATTGTAATTGGGCAAGCTTGTGAATTTGATTACTCAGGGACTCAGGCTTGTAAGGCATTGAGGTCACTCGGATATCAAATTGTTTTAGTAAACTCTAATCCAGCAACTATAATGACTGACCCAGAAATGGCAGATTTCACTTATATTGAACCTCTTACCATCGAGTCTGTTACCAAAATAATTGAAAAAGAAAGACCTGATGCAATACTCCCCAATCTTGGGGGACAGACAGGGCTCAATCTGACTGCTGAACTTTCAAGGCGGGGGGTGCTCCAGTCTTATGGAGTGAAAATAATAGGAGTGCAAGCAGATGCTATTGAAAGAGGAGAGGACAGGATAATATTCAAGGAATTAATGAATACTCTTGGAATCCCAATGCCTAATAGTGAACCAGCATATACAGTGGAACGGGCTGAAGAGATTGCCGCAAAACTTGGCTTCCCTGCCGTTATACGCCCTGCATATACAATGGGAGGAACAGGAGGAGGTCTGGTTTATAATTTTGAAGAACTCAGAACTGTTGCAAGCAGAGGAATCGCAGCCAGCCCGATAGGTCAGATTCTGGTTGAACAATCAGTCTTAGGCTGGGAAGAACTCGAACTGGAGGTCGTAAGAGACTCTAAAAATCAAATGATAACAGTCTGTTTTATAGAAAATGTGGATGCTATGGGTGTGCACACAGGGGATTCATTTTGCACTGCACCTATGCTAACTATCAGTGAAGAACTTCAAAGTCGTCTCCAGAAATATTCATACGATATAGTTGAGGCTATACAGGTGATTGGCGGAACTAATATCCAATTTGCTCATAACCCAAAAACAGGTGAGGTTGTAGTCATTGAAATAAATCCAAGAACTTCAAGGTCATCTGCCCTTGCATCGAAGGCGACAGGATTTCCGATTGCTCGAATCTCAGCCCTTCTTGCTGCAGGTCTTACCCTTGATGAAATTCCTTATTGGAAGGAAGGCACGCTTGAAAAATACACTCCATGGGGCGACTATGTCGTGGTCAAGTTTCCTAAATGGGGGTTTGAGAAATTTAAAGGGGTTGAAGATAAGCTTGGAACTCAGATGCGCGCAGTTGGCGAGGTTATGAGCATAGGAAAAACTTACAAAGAGGCTTTTAATAAGGCAATCAGATCTCTGGAGTCAGGCAGATTTGGCCTCGGCTTTGCCAAAAATTTCGCAGAAAAATCTCTCAATGAGCTTATGGAGATGCTTTCATATCCAACAAGCGAAAGGCAGTTTATTATGTATGAAGCCCTTCGCAAGGGGGCTTCATTAGAGGAATTATATGAGAAAACCTTTATTAAAACATGGTTTATCCAACAGATGAAGGAGCTTGTTGAACTTGAAGAGGATATCCTCAAATATAAGGGCAAAAAACTGCCGCATGAATTGCTTATAAGGGCTAAAAAGGATGGTTTTGCAGATAGATATTTAGCCCGACTTCTTGGATTGACAGAGAAAGAAATTAGAGATGAAAGGATAGCTGCAGGGTTAACACACGCTTGGGAGCCTCTGCCTGTGAGTGGTGTTGAAAACACATATTATTATTATTCTACATATAATACAGATAATAAGCTTCAGTATAGTCAGAGAAAGAAGATAATGGTAATAGGTGGGGGTCCAAACAGGATCGGACAGGGTATTGAATTCGATTATTGCTGTGTTCATGCCGCCTTTACTTTAAGAGATATTGGATATGAAACAATCATGATAAATTGCAATCCTGAAACTGTCTCAACTGACTATGACACATCGGATAAACTATACTTTGAACCTATCACAGTTGAAGATGTTTTGGCTATTTATGAAAAAGAGAAGCCAGAAGGTGTCATTGTCCAATTCGGTGGACAAACCCCTCTCAATATAGTCAGACAACTATCAGATGCAGGAGTAAAGATTTTAGGAACATCACCTGAAACGATTGACCTTGCGGAAGACAGAGATAGATTTCGTAAGATGATGACAAAATTAGCAATACCCATGCCTGAATCGGGCATGGCAATAAACCTCAACGAAGCCTTAGAAATAGCTGAAAGAATTAAATATCCTCTTATGGTCAGACCGTCTTATGTTTTAGGTGGTCGTGGCATGGAGATTGTTCATGACAGTCTTATGCTTGAGCATTATGTAAGAGGAGCTGTTGAAATCACACCTGACAGACCAATATTAATAGATAAATTTCTTGAAAATGCCATTGAGGCTGAGGCTGATGCTATCTCTGATGGAACTGACGCATTTGTTCCGGCTGTAATGGAGCACATCGAATTAGCAGGCATACATTCGGGCGATTCTGCCTGCGTAATTCCGCCTATCAGCATACCAACCCAACATATAGAAACAATTCACGAATACACAAAGAAGATAGCGATTGAGCTTAATGTTGTAGGTCTTATAAATGTCCAGTATGCAATCTCAGACAATACAGTTTATGTTCTCGAAGCAAACCCACGCGCATCCAGAACTGTACCGATTGTTTCGAAGGTTTGTAATATACCGATGGCGCGTTATGCAACATTATTAATGACAGGCAAAAAACTTCCTGCTATAGATATTAGGATACGGCACTTCAGCCATTTCGGAGTTAAAGAGTCAGTATTCCCCTTCAGTATGTTCCCTGAAGTTGACCCATTACTCGGACCTGAGATGCGATCCACAGGCGAGGTGCTCGGAATGTCTGATTCCTTTGGGCTTGCCTTTTATAAAGCTCAAGAAGCAGCACTTCAGAAATTGCCTACCGAAGGTACAGTCTTGATAACAGTGTCAGATGAAGATAAGGCATCATCTCTACCGCTAGTCAGACGGTTTGAACAGCTCGGCTTTCAGATAATGGCGACTAAAGGGACATGCAAATTCTTCAATGAAAAAGGCATAAAAGCAAGATTCATAGACAAAATACATGAGGGGCGTCCTAATATAGTGGATGCAATAAAAAACAAAGAAATAAGGCTTGTAATAAATACCCCGAGCGGGAAGATTGGGAAAACAGATGATTCATACATCAGGAAAGCTGCTATAAAATATAAAATCCCTTATATAACTACCATAGCTGCAGCATCATCTGCTGTTAGGGGGATCGAAGCATATAGGAAAGGGCATGGAGATGTGAAGTCTCTGCAAAAGTATCATGCAGATATTAAATAATCTTTATGTTGAAGTATGAGATTACAGTCAATCAGCCTGAAAATATAGATAAGGGTTTCTTCATGCAAAGGGAATAGCTTTTAGTTCATTCCCTTTGCATAATTTATAGTTTTTTATCTTATTCTATTTTTCTATGATTATAATAAATGCCCTCAATTTTGCGGGTTTCGACAAAATCTTTTTTTATTAGAAGAAAATTCCCATCTTTAATTTCTTCATCTTTAAGGCAAACACAAGATAAAATCTCCTCGAAGGATAACCCTGCCTTTTTAAAAAGACTTAATTCATCAAATATTGATTCTCCGTGTCTGACGCCTTTTGAGCCGCAATCAGTCCCAACCCTTAGCTGCACCCCTATTGATGCTGCATATTTGATAGACTCAAGATGTCCTTCTACTACCATTTCAATATATTTCTTTTCAAAAGCTGGGAGAAAGGATGTAATAGTTAAAAGGGCAAAAACAGTAGGCGTCCATGCAACAAACCTTTCTGCCATCAGATGAATGGTCTCTTTTGAGATAAAAAATCCGTGTTCTATGGAAGATACCCCTGCAATCACAGCATTTCTTATTGCCTCATCTCCATTTGCATGACATGCTATAGTAAGATTCATTTGCCTTGCCTCACTACATATTTCAAGTAAATATTCCAGAGGAAAGCCACCAGGGGTAACTAACCCTTTTCCTTTTGAACAAACCATACCTGAATTGACAACTTTCAAAAAATCAGCTCCAGCATTAGCTATTTCATTTATAGTCTTTTTAATTTCTTTCTTATCAGAAATACCCTTACCCAGAAAGACTCCATAAGTGCCTTTTTTATATACTGCAAAGCCAGCAGATTGAATTCTCAATGGTATATCAAAACTATCTTCTAATAATATCTTCTTAGCTTCCAGACCAATACCTGTTTTGTATCCCATTTCCTTTACAGCAAAGATGCCATGTTTGACGAGATTGTGCATTATGGTTAATAATGCATTGCGGGATACAGCCCTGCCATCAATAACAAAGTGTATATGCGAATCTCTGAAGGGGGGTACTTTTATAAAATAAGATTCTGTTTGCATTATAATATATTTTTACTGTTCAAAGCTTATTTGCACGAGAAGAAAAAGATGTATAACCTTTATTTTTTGTTAAAGATATTTTTAACTAAAATAGTTATAACAGTCAACATTGAAGAATATACTAAAAAAAATTTTATTTCTTCGTCATTGCGAGAACCCAAAAGGTTTGTGGCAATCTCAGAAAAGGCAATATTGCTTCCTTTGCACACAATGATAATTTTTTGTCTCTATTTTTATAGAATATCATAAACCTAAGTTGAGCGATTCTTATGCCTTTGTCATTCCCCGACTTGATCGGGGAATCCAGTATTTTCAAAGGTTTCTGGATTCTCTGGTCAAGCCAGAGAATGACACTTATTGGGTGATCAAATTTTCTCTGGAACATCTTGATTAATATGGTTCTTTATAAAAAAATCGCTCAATTTAAGATAAAATATTATTATGAGGGATTTATTAATGTCTAATTTAAATGAACTTAAAAAGAATGTCTTCTTTGAGTTTCTTAACATTGCCGGAAGGGTTTTTATAATAGTCAACTATTCACCGGATGTCATTATCGGTAAAAGGGGCTTTACAGATGAAGAAAGGGAAAACGGGATAATCCTTGTCTTCAATTCAAGGATGAATTTTATATGGGATGAAAGAGGCATTAACACAAATCTTGTTTTTGGTAATTCTGCCCATAAATGCTTTATTCCAGCCGATGACATATCGGTTATATATTCTCCCGAGCTTAATGCTCAGTTTGTTGTCGGACAACAACCTGAAGCAGAAGAGTCCGAACAAAAACAAGACGATGAAAAACTGCTCGCTTCTGAAGAGGAATCAAAAAAAGTTATAGTTGTTGATTTTAAGAAAAAGAGGAAAAAGGATGAGTGAGAAGCTTCTAAGAGAGTTGATAATAGAACTGCTTAAAAAAAGGCTTTCAAAAGAATACAAAGAAATAAAAGTGAACCCTTCAGGTAGTCCAGATATTATTCTTTCGAATCACGGCTTCAAGGTTGCAGTTGTTCAGGTTGAGACTGAAACAAGCATAAACTCTGAACAAGCTGTGAGATGGAAGCAGATGTTAGAGGATGGTTCAAGGTTGATAATTATGATCCCTAAAGATGAGAAGGCTAAGATGATGGAATTATTATGGGACAAAGGCATGATTGATAGGGTCAGCGTTGGGACTTACGAAATAGCAATTAGGATGCCGTGAATATTAAAAAAATCGATATCCATACCCACGGCATCGGCGGTTATGATACTCATGCAGATTCAGCATATGGTATTCTCAAGATAGCTGAAATGCAAGGTTATGCTGGTGTATCTGAGATAATACTTTCCATCTATCCATCACAGATAGAGCTCATGCGACTGGAGATGTCCATAATCCAGAAAGCGATTGCGATGCAAAATGAAAAAACTGAATTATCAGCAGATACCTCAAAACATTTTTCAGAGAAGCTACCAGCAAAAATAATAGGGATTCATCTTGAAGGACCATTTTTAAATAAAAAACAATGCGGCTCTCTAAATCCAGATAATTTTTTAGAGCCTTCTGAATACTCCTTAAAGAAGCTTATAGAAGGGTTCGAGGATGTTATAAGAATAATTACCATCGCTCCTGAATTAGAAGGGTCAACGAAACTAATAAAAAAAATAACTGATATGGGTATTATCGCCAGTATGGGACATTCCGACGCTACTTATGATGAGGCTGAAGAAGGTTATAATTGTGGAGCTAAAGGAATTACGCATATTTTTAATGCCATGAGGGGATTTCATCACCGCGAGCCGGGCATTGCAGGATTCGCAGTGATTAACAATTATATTTATATAGAGGCAATAGCAGACCCGCACCATCTTCATCCTGCAACGCTTCAGATGATATTTAAACTAAAAAATCCTGAGAAAATAATAATAATCTCTGATTCGGTCAAAGAAACTCGATTAAGCAATTTTATAATGCCTGTCAGAGAAGCTTCAGGCAAACTCTCGGGAGGAAGCATGACTATTACAGAAATAGCCAACCGACTTATTGAAAAAGGATTTGAAAGAGACATGATTTTCAAGTGTATAACAGATAATCCAAGAAGATATATGGCTACATAAAAAATGTTTTCAAAAAACACTATATATCTTTTTATAATTCTTGTGGCAGCTACACTCCTGATATCTATAAGCACATATTTCACTTATAGAAACTCCTTGACTGCTGTTGAGGACTCCCTTAAGCTTCATGCTTTGGGTATAGCAATAAGCCTCGAATCCGCATTATCAAAGATTGACCTTCAAAAAAATATCTTTACTGATATCGTGGCAGAAGGTAAATGGGAAGGAATTGCCTTCATCTCGCTTTATAATCAAAAAGGCGCCACACTTATGCATTCTAATGAAGAGTTGATTAGCAAAGTAGTAGATGATGAGTTCATAAGAAAAACCATAGCCACTCGTGAGTCTGTTTATGGATATATGACACTTGGAACTGACGAGAACATCTTTGTTCTTAATTTCCCAGCACACATACATAATACATTTAGTATTCTCAGAGTAGCTTTGCATAAATATCCATTTGAGAAGATAATTAGACAGGCAAGATTTCAGGCTATAAGCGCTATAACCGTAGTTTTTATTCTCTGGATAATGGGAATATTTTTTTTCAGAACCCTCAAGAAATCTGAAGCCCTGAATAAGGCTATCGAGGAAAGTCAGAGGCTTGCAATGCTTGGTGAGATGTCATCAGTCCTTGCTCATGAAATAAGGAATCCACTTGGGAGCATTAAAGGGTTTGCCCAATTGGTGCTTGAGCAGAGCAAAGGGCAGGAAACATACACCAGAGAAATTGAGGAGTATTTAAGTATAATCATTACAGAGTCAAAAAGGCTTGAGTCTTTAACAGACGATCTCCTGCTTTATGCAAAGACAACAGAATATAGAGCTGATGCAGTTGATATTTCAGCCATTATAGATGAAAGCGTGAAAAATATTATGGCAAATATTGAATCAAAGGTAATTGATTTTAAACTCTCGATACCTGAATCTCTTACTATTAAGACTGACCATGATAAACTTAAACAGATTTTGATAAATATAATCCAAAATTCTGTCGAGGCAATAAGTGAAAATGGCATAATAGAGATAATCGCTAAACATAAGAATAACCTGATAGAGATATTGATTCAAGACAATGGCTGCGGAATGACTGAAGAAATACGCAAAAATATTTTTAAACCCTTTTTCACAACTAAGGCAAAAGGAACGGGGTTAGGGCTTGCCATTGTAGAAAAACTCTTGAAATCCATAGGCGGAAAAATTCAATTGCAGAGCGAATATGGATCGGGAACGAGTTTTAAACTAATAATTCCAAAGCAGATATGAACATAACCCGTGAAAATTATAGAATTATTGTTGTAGATGATGAAAGATCTTTCATGATGCTCATAGTAAAGATTCTTGAGACAGAAGGATATATGGTCAAGGGGGTTACAGACCCTCAAGAAGTATTAAATACTCTTGAATCCTTTTCTCCGAACCTTATAATATCAGATTTAAAGATGCCAAAGATAGACGGAATAAAGCTGCTTGAAACAGTGAAAAAGAAAAATGCAGACATTGACTTTATATTAATAACTGCATTTGCAACTGTTGAAACAGCCGTTTCTGCCATAAAGATGGGCGCTTCAGATTATATAACCAAGCCGCTCAAAAGCCCCGAACAGGTGAGAATCGTAGTAGATAAGATTTTTGAAAAACAGAATTTAATAGCTGAAAACATCCATTTAAAATCAGAACTACTCAAAGATATGCCACCATTGGAACTAATATTTGCTGGAATGAAAAATATCTTTGACGAGATAAAAAGCGTTGCACCAATTGATTCAACCATAATTCTTTATGGGGAAACAGGAACTGGCAAGACTTTGCTTGCAAAAGTAATCCATAACTTAAGCGGCAGAAAAGGTCCTTTTGTAGAGATAAATTGTGCAGCCATACCAGAGAATCTCCTCGAATCAGAACTATTTGGTTATGAAAAGGGTGCATTTACAGGTGCTTTATCCCAAAAGAAAGGAAAATTCGAGATTGCACAGGATGGGACTATCTTTCTCGATGAAATATCTGAAATCCCTCTGTCGCTCCAACCTAAACTGTTAAAGGTTGTCCAAGAAAAAGCATTTGACAGACTTGGTTCAGTCAATACACTCAAGACAAATGCAAGGATAATTGCGGCGACTAACAGAAATCTTAAAGAAATGGTTACGGAGAAAACTTTCAGAGAGGATCTTTATTTCAGGCTGAATGTCTTCCCAATCAAGTTATTGTCTTTGCGAGAAAGGAAAGAGCATATACCTGAAATAGCTAACTTCCTTGCAAAAAAAATCTCCGCTCGGCTTGGTAAAAATATTATAGGAATTTCCCATGATTCTATGGATAGACTCGTTAATTATCAATGGCCCGGAAATGTCAGAGAACTCGAAAACATCATTGAAAGAAGCATCATAATAAACAACGGCTTAGAGATTGATATTCCAAAGCGTTTGATAGATGATATATCAATTTTGAGCAAACAAAAAACAGATAACGCTGATTCAGAGATGTCAGGGTTCAATGGAGACATTCGAAGCATTGAGAAAAAAGCGATACAAGATGCTTTGAGAAAAACCTCTGGTAATAGAAAAATGGCAGCAGAGATACTCGGCATCTCTCTGAGGTCGCTACAGTATAAAATAAAAGATTATGGTATAAAGGATTGATAGCCTCATGTTATAAAGCTCAACTGATAAAATGAATAGGGTTCAGGTTTTTTCAACCCTGAACCCTTCCTTGATTTGTTATCTCACCCTGTTAGCACTAAAGTTAACCCCTGTTATGTTTGCATTTGTAATAGTTATATCCCTGTATGCAGGTGTAAATGTCAATCCTGTCCTTGAAGGAGTTACTCTGTAATTGCCACTTGCAAGATTAGTAAATATATATTCACCATTAGCATTGGTGACGGCTATCCTTTCAACTGCGGTTGTTAATCTTACCGTTACCCCTCTTGCAGGACCACCTAATACATTCGTTATCCTGCCAGATATGGAGTAATCTCCTGTACCACCTATGAATGTTGCTGTGAAGTTCACTCCTGTTATATTGGCATTGTTTATTGTTACATCTCTACTTGTAGGTGCAAATGCATATCCTGTCAGTGATGGTGTAACAGTATAATTACCATTGGATAGTCCTCTGAATATATAATTCCCATTTGCATCTGTCGCAACTGTTGCATTGCCAGCTCCTGTAAGGTTCACTACTACCCCAGAAAGCCCTATCCCGCCTGATGTTATACTGCCCGATATGGTATATCCTGTAATAGTCCTTGACCTCATTGCAGTGAAGTTCTGTTCTGTTATGTTAGAGTTTGTTATGTTTACACTCCTGCTTGATGGAGTAAAGGTATGAAAAGCAGATGAGGGTGTGATGGTATATGAACCAGGTAAGAGATTTGTGAATGTATAAACCCCTTGTGCATTTGTTATAACTGTTGTTGTAACTAACCCTGAAAGGTTAACGGAGATATTAGGAAGAGGACCGCCAAGTACGTTGACTATTTTCCCTGTGATGGAGTATGTAAGACTAAATGTCGCCGTGACTCCTGAATCCGCTGTGATATTGAATGTGCAATCCCCTGTGCCTGAACAAGATGACGCTGAACCTGTGCCACCGCTCCAGCCGGCAAAGGCTGAGCCTGCATCTGCGGCTGCTGTTAAGGTTACGCTTGTGCCGGATGTATAGCTTTTCGTGCAGTCGGTTCCGCAGTTGATGCCTGCCGGATTGCTCGTTACTGTGCCTGTGCCCTCGCCTGTCTTGGTTACTGTGAGTGTGTATTGCTGCTGACACTTCCCTGCGCTGCCTGCATTGTAAATCGCCTGAATCTCGGCTTGGCTCAAGGCGCGGTTGAAGATTTCAACTTCGTCAATGAGACCCTTCCAGAATTCCTTATTCTGATCTGTCCACTCATTGTATGAGCCGATGCGTGCGTTGTTCAGTCCTGACCCGACAGTCCAAAGGTTCAGATCAGGAACAGCCGTACTTGCTTTCAAATCTCCGTCAACCCACAGTTCCATGATCGTGCCTCTCCTTACTCCTGTCACAAATGCCCACGCACTCGTCGTTGCGGGAGACGTCACTACATATGAACTGCCGTCGCTGAATTTGAGTCTGAAGAGGTACTGCCCATTGTCAACGGCTAAGGTGAATTCCCCTCCGTTATCTTCAGTGCCGCCGTACAAAACATATCTCGAGCTGGCAGTGTCGTTGGGAAACACCCACGCATCAACAGTAAAATTCCGAGCCGTCGCGGGGACAATGCCATTGGGAATAGCAATGTAATCATCCACTCCGTCAAAACTAAACGCCTGCCCGACTTTGCCAGTTGCAAAGGTTGCTCCGTTCTGGAGCGTGCCGTGGTTTGTGCCAACGCTGTCATTGGCATTATTCTCTGCTCTCCACCATGAAACCATGCCTGAGGGGGGAGGTGTGCAAATACCACTGCCGGCACGCACCGGCCATACATAGTAGTCAAGGGGCTTATAGCCGTAGCCCACTCTGCCATCCCACATAAGGACGACCCACGCGTCTTCCGTCGCGTCTGCGCTGGTAGTAGATGACCAGTACCAATCAGACTGCACATTGATGAAGCCTTGCGTATTAAGCCATCCGGCTGTATCTGCCTGTCCATAATTTATGAGGCTAAACAGTTCCTTTCTGTTGGGAAGCCGCCAGTCAGTATAACCGCAGAGTTCAAGACCATTAGCATAGTCCAGCGCATTCTGCCATGATGTCCTTGTAGCGACTTCCAGACTCTTCACCCACATCAATCCTGTCAGATCATCTGTTACGCAATCGCCGCTTACTATAAACCTCGGGTCTGGCCATGTCACGCCCTTTTGTAAATCCCCATCATCACCAGTCGCATTGCTGCCTGTCTGTCCTGTTTTCCATAAAGAAACAGAATCTGTACGCACCGGCCACACATAGCTGCCATAGTCCTTACCATCGTAGCCCACACTGCCATACCACATATTGACGACCCACGCGTTGCCCGTATTGTCTGCGTAGGTAGTAGATGACCAGTAGAGGTAGGACTGCACATTGCTGAAGCCCTGTGTATTCAGCCATGCTGCCAAGGTTGAGCAGGCAGTGCCTCCGCAGTTTTCTTCGTTATAACCTGCATGGACAAGGCTTTCAAGTTCGTTGATATTTGGAAGTCGCCAGTCCGTATAGCCGCATAACCCTCCGCCGCTGTTAATCGTTGCTACATAATCCAATGCACCTTGCCATGTCCTTTCCGGCAGATTCCCATTCTTTGACCACATTAATCCTGTGAGGTTGTCTGTAACACAATCAGCCTCTGCATCAGACCCCACGGTAAACCTCGGATCAGGCCAGGCAACCCCTGCCTGCCAGTCTCCGTCCTGCCCCGTGTTTGCGCAAGCAATCACACCACCAGATGCGTTATAGCATTTCGTCTGCCCTGTCTGGGGCAGGTCAATTACACCCTGAGCATAGGCAATGACCGGCAATGCCATTAGCAAAACCACAGCCATGATACATAGCTTCCTTTTAAACATCCTCCTTACCTCCTTTACATTAGTAGTTAATACAAAACATAAAATACCTTCCCGCCCCATTTCATAGGAATTGCAGCATTATTTTATAAAAT
>DYHD01000057.1:14509-14763 GCA_020724365.1 Thermodesulfovibrio yellowstonii
CCCACTTACCTCCCTTTGCGTATTGTCAAAAGTTATCTTCCCTCTCCCATCAAGACCGTTCAAACGGCTCAAACGGTTCAAGCAGTTCAAACGGTTCAAACGGTTCAAACGGCTCAAGCGGTTCAAACGGTTCAAGCGGTTTAAGCGGTTCAACGGTTTAAGCGGTTCAACGGTTTAAGCGGTTCAAACGGTTCAAACGGTTCAAACGGTTCAAACGGTTCAAACGGTTCAAACGGCTCAAACGGTTCAAACGG
>DYHD01000058.1 GCA_020724365.1 Thermodesulfovibrio yellowstonii
GGATTGTCCGGTCAAGCCGGACAATGACAACATGCGAGTTTTTAGACAGGCTCCGAATCGCTCAATTTGGGAGATAATATGTTGAATAAGAGTGTTTCAACAGACTCATCATCCTGATTAGTCTGTTGTGTTGAAGAAAATTGCTCAAAGCCATTCCTAATATATAACTTTTATATAACTTGTTGTTATATATATTTTCAGTCCATTTTTCGATGTAAACCCTAAAAACAGAGATAGGATTTCAAACACATTGATTATCTATCATTTCGAATACCCCTGTCTGCATTCCTACTTGAGCGAGTCCGCTCTTAGGCTGACAATGCACAGGCAGGCAAAGGGTATGAGAAATCTTTCTTAGAAAATAGTAAGACTTGTCTCGAATGAATAAGAGAGATTCCTCGCAGAGCCTGCCTTGAGCCAGAAAAAATTCCTCACGGAGTTTATCCCAAATGAATAAGGAAGATTCCTCACTCCATTCGGAATGACAGAGTGAGGGATTCGGAATGTTAACTTTCTATCTCTGTTTTTGGGTAAACAAAGGATATGATAGAAAAGCACAAAATTTTTTATAATATTAAAGGATCACGAAGCAGCATTAAAGACAAATACAAATACCCCCTTAGTAACAGTTATCATAAATGGATAAGGAGTTTAAAGATTAAAACGAAAGTTTATAGTTTATATATCTTTTTTATACTTTTCTTTCTTTCTCTTTGTTTTTCTTATGCTCAAGCAACACCAAAAAAACATGTTCTGGTTTTGAACTCATATCATAAAGGATTGAGCTGGACAGACAATATAGTTAAGGGTATTGAATCTATTATGGTTTATGAGAATTCTGATATTGAGTTATATTTTGAATATATGGATACCAAGAGATATTTCAATGACCAGTATTTTCAAAAAATTTATGAGTTATTCAACCAAAAATATGAAAAAGATAGATTCGATATTGTAATAGCAACAGATAATGATGCATTGAACTTTATGCTTAAGCATGGAGAAAAGCTTTTCCCAAATACCCCTGTAGTATTTTGCGGTATAAATAATTTTCATGACTCGATGATTCAAAACAGGCAGCTCTTTACCGGAGTGGTTGAAGAAACTGATATGGAAAGCACCCTTGAAATTGCCTTAAAACTGCACCCACAGCTAAAACGCATCTTAGTAATAAATGACAATACAACTACAGGAATTGCCTTAAAAGCCGAGCTTCTTGAGGTGATTCCTCATTTTAAAAATAGGGTAGAATTTCATTTTCTGGAAGATTTTGATATAAACGAACTGAAAGAATCGCTAAAAAATATGCCGCAGGACACTTTAATTTTTATGTTAATCGTAAATCGTGATAAGGCAGGACAATTTTTTACTTATGAGGAAAGCCTTGCAGTTGTGTATAAAAACTCTCAGGTGCCGATTTATGGTCTCTGGGATTTTTATATAGGCAAAGGAATTGTGGGTGGTATGCTAACCAGCGCCTATCAGCAAGGCAGAGCGGCTGCTGGTTTAGCCGTAAGGATATTAAATGGAGAGGATATCAGAAATATTCCTGTAATTAAAAAAAGCCCCAATATTTTTATGTTTGATTTTAAAGAGATAAAGAGATTCAAACTATCTTTGTTCAATTTGCCTGAAGACAGCATAGTCATAAATCAACCCGACACCTTGTATATCAGATACAAAAACTTTATTATTTTAGCTTTGGGTATAATGGTGATTCTTTCTTTAATTATAGTAAGTCTTACATTCAATATCCAGACTCGCAAAAGAACTGAAAAACTCCTGATGGAATCTGAAGAAAAATATAGGGACCTATACGATAATGCCCCTGATATGTATCACTCTGTCAATAGAGATAGCATAATTATAGACTGTAATGAAACAGAAGCACAGATGCTTGGATATAATAAGGAAGAAATAATTGGCAAACCAATTACGGATTTCCTTACTGAAAGGTCTAAAAAGGATCATGAAAGGGATTTTCCTCTTCTTAAAACTAAAGGAAGCGGAACAAACTTAGAGAGGGAATTTGTAAGGAAAGATGGAACAACACTCCTTACCAGTCTTAATGTTTTTATTGAAAGGGATAGTAAAGGAGAACTTGTTAAGACTCGAACTATAGCAAGAGATATTACAAGGCAAAAGCAGATAGAGGAGGAATTAAAGAGATCGAGAGAGGAACTTAGGAATTTGTCTATACATCTGCAGTCAGCAAGAGAGGAAGAAAGACGGCATATTGCAAGGGAGATTCATGATGAACTTGGACATGCCCTCACGACTCTAAAGCTGGACTTATCGTGGCTGAAAAAGAGGCTCCCACCAGAAAATAGCTATCTGTTATCAAAAACAAGCAATATGTTACAGATTGTTGACCATACAGTCGAAGCAGTTCAGAAGATATCATCTGAACTGAGACCGGGTGTGTTAGATTACCTTAGCCTTGCTGATGCTATTGAATGGCAATTAGCTGATTTGCAGAGAAGAACGGATATGCAGTGCAATTTTAAAGTTGAATCCGATTTTGAAACCCTTTTGATAGAACAGGAACGTTCAACCGCGATATACAGGATTTTTCAAGAAGCTGTTACCAATATTTTAAGACATTCAGGCGCTACAAGCATAAATGTCAATATGAAGATTATTGATAAGATATTAATTCTTTCCGTACAAGACAACGGCAGGGGTATAGCCGAAAAACAAGTATTCGACCCTATGGCATTTGGAATTCTCGGAATGCGAGAAAGAGCCTGTTTTTTGGGTGGTGATGTAAAAATAATAGGCGAACAGGGAAAAGGCACAATCGTTGAATTGAACATTCCCCTTAAAGATTCGGAGATGAAATAAAATGGTAAGAGTCTTAATAGCTGATGATCATAAGATGTTTCGTGAGGGGCTGAAGCAGATTTTAGTAGAAGCCCCTGATATTATTGTTGCAGATGAGGCAGGCAGTGGTCAGGAGGTTTTGGATAAGGTATATAAGAATGATTTTGATCTACTGCTTCTGGATATTTCGATGCCAGGATTAAGTGGGCTTGATGTGCTAAAAGATCTAAAAGCGAATAAATCTCGGCTTTCTATTCTTATATTAAGCATGTATCCCGAAGAGCAATATGCTTTAAGAGTAATAAAATATGGAGCTTCAGGTTATATCACAAAATCAAGCGCTTCTGATGAGTTAATTCAAGCAATTAGAAAGATATCGAAAGGAGGCACATATATAAGCTCTTCAATAGCTGAAAGGCTTTTATTTAGCATTAAAGATACTTCTGAAAGACTTCCTCACGAAACACTATCCAATAGAGAATATCAAATTCTGCACATGATAGCTTTAGGTAAAACAACATCTCAGATAGCCGATGAATTATGCCTGAGCGTTAAGACTATCAGCACTTATCGAGCTAGGATACTTGAGAAAATGAATATGAAAACTAATGCGGAATTAATCCATTATGCCTTAAAACACAATCTTATAAATTAGTAAGTTCATGCTATCCAAAGATGGACTTAAAAATAAAAATAGTCCTGCCTAATCTTAACAAAATACCGAATATGCCCATTTATTGATGTTTATTTTTCAATATGCTATAAAGCTTAATTGATAAACTAAGAGGAAATTGGTGGACGGTATGGGAGTCGAACCCACGACCTCCAGAGTGCGATTCTGGCGCTCTCCCAACTGAGCTAACCGCCCTATCTTAGATTATTTACTATCCTTTCTAAGTCTTGCAAATCTTGTGAAAAGTTTATCTCTAGATATTTCTTTTTTGAATCCTAAATCTTCAAAAATTCTTATAGTCTTCTGCATCGTAGCCCTGCCAACCTCAATTGTTGGCTCATAAATAGATAGGATGCCTCCATCCTTCAAAGCCTTTGAGATATTTTTGGCAGCACCAAATTGATTGCTTACTTCATGAAAACAGTAGTACATTATAGCAATATCAGCAAATCCGTATCCAATATCGCAATCAGCTATATCGCATAATCTGATTTCAACTTTGTCGCCAAATCTTCGCATCCTTTTTTTTAACTTTCTGACCATGCCTTCCTGAAGCTCAATGGCATAGACTTTTTTTGCTTTTTGAGCAATGGATTCTGTTATAAATCCATTTCCTGCTCCAATCTCAATTACTATAGAGGACTCTGTTATCAATGATTCATCCAGAATCTTAATTCTATCTGTGAATGCTTTTCTTATTGGGTTATAGAGGATAAATGAGAGATATGACGGGCATACTATTTTCATAGGAATTAATTATACACTAAAAGCATTTTATTTTTTATCGTTTTCAGCCTCAAGATTATCACAAGCAAGTTAGTTTTCTGTAGTCCTTATGCCTTTGATGCCGACCTTAAGCATAGTTTCTTTTAATATCTTTATCTTATCACGAATTTTTGCTGCTGTCTCAAAATCAAGGTTTTTAGCAGCCTCTCTCATCTCAGTTTCGAGCTCTTGAATCTTATCCTCGCTTAAATCATATTCTACAATATCCTCAGCTATCGAAGAATGTGTGAAATAATCAGATTCATAAATTGAACTGAGTATATCCTTTATCTGGCTTTTGATAGTCTCAGGGGTTATATTATGCTTTCTATTGAAGGCTTCTTGAATCTTTCTTCTTCTATTTGTTTCATTCATGGCTCGGGCAATTGAACCGGTCAGATTATCAGCATAGAGTATTACCTCGCCATTAATATTTCTTGCAGCACGTCCTGCTGTCTGTATAATGGAACGTTCTGAGCGAAGAAAGCCCTCTTTGTCTGCATCCAAGATTGCGACAAGAGACACTTCAGGCAGGTCGAGACCTTCCCTGAGCAAATTGACACCGATAAGGACATCAAATTTACCAAGTCTTAAATCCCTCATTATCTCAATCCTCTCAAGGGTATCAATGTCAGAATGTAAATATCTCGCCATCACACCAAGTTCAGAGTAATAGTCGGTAACATCTTCAGCCATTTTTTTTGTGAGAGTTGTAACTAAGGCTCTCTCGCCTCGTTCAACCCTCTTATTAATCTCTCCGAGCAGGTCATCTATCTGTCCTGTAGCAGGTTTTAATATCATTTTAGGGTCTAATAGACCTGTTGGTCTAATGACTTGTTCAATAACTGCCCCTTGAGATTTCTTGATTTCATAGTCACCTGGGGTGGCTGAAGCATAGATAACCTGATTCATTCGGCTCTCAAATTCTTGAAATTTTAGGGGTCTGTTATCTATTGCAGAAGGAAGCCTAAAGCCGTAATCAATAAGGGTTTGTTTCCTTGAGCGGTCTCCTTCATACATCCCACCAATCTGAGGAATAGTAGCATGAGATTCATCTATAACGGTTAGAAAATCGCCATTTGATGGTCCGCTAATAATGTAATCTATTAGTGTATATGGCGGTTCTCCATGTCTTCTGCCGCTAAGATGTCTTGAGTAATTCTCTATACCATGGCAATAGCCGAATTCCATAAGCATTTCGAGATCAAATCTGACCCTTTGCTCAATTCGTTGTGCGAAAAGGAGTTCTCCTCTTTGCTTAAAAAACTCTATTCTTTCCTTAAGCTCCTGTTCAATGGTCTCGAATGCCTTTTGAATTTTATGTTGAGGAGTAATCCAGTGACTGTTTGGATAAAGGATTATCCTATTGATTTTTCTTGTCTTTTTGCCGCTTAATGGGTCAAATTCTGAGATAATATCGATGTCGTCTCCAAAGAAATCAACCCTTATTGCTCTCTCCTGAGAGAAAGCAGGATAGATGTCAACAATATCGCCTCGAACCCTGAAGGAACCCCTTCTGAAATCTGTATCAGTGCGATTATAAAGCATTTTAGCTAGGGTTTTGAGGAGTTCATCTCTTTTGATTCTCATGCCTTGCTCTAAAAAGAGATGCATACCAAGGTAATCCTCTGGTGAACCGATTCCATAAATACAAGATACAGATGCTACAACTATGACATCAGTCCTTTCGAGAATTGACATGGTAGCAGAATGCCTAAGCCTGTCAATATCATCATTAATCATGGAATCTTTTTCAATATAAGTATCAGAAGAAGGAATATATGCTTCGGGTTGATAATAGTCATAATAACTCACAAAGAATTCAACTGCATTTTCAGGGAATAGTTCTTTAAACTCACCATATAGCTGTGCAGCAAGAGCCTTATTGTGTGCTATCACCAAAGTTGGTTTTTTGATTTTTTGGATAACATTAGCAATAGTAAAGGTCTTTCCAGAACCTGTTACACCGAGCAGCGCCTGATGTTTTAATCCCTGTTTTATGCCTTCAGAGAGCTTATTAATAGCTTTAGGCTGATCGCCCTTAGGTGTGAAGGTTTTTGTTAATTTAAAATTGTTCATATATTTATGTTAGAATAAACTACAATTAGACCTTAAGGCAAGATACGACAATAAAAAGACATGGCAACAGACTATTTCCATGACATTCACGAAGAATGCGGCGTTTTTGGTGTCTATGGGCATCCTGAAGCAGCTAATTTAACATATCTTGGTTTATATGCCCTTCAACATAGAGGGCAAGAGGGTGCTGGGATTTGTTCTTCAGATGGCAAGAATTTTTACCTTGATAAGTCAATGGGATTAGTTGCTGATATCTTCAGCGAGAAAAGGTTGAAGAAGCTCTCAGGACATTCCGCAATAGGCCATAATAGATATTCAACTGCTGGAAGCAGTTCCCTTAAAAATGTCCAGCCTTTCTTGGTCAACTATATATTGGGCTCTATTGCAATTGCTCATAATGGAAATCTCATAAATGCTCAATATCTTAGGCATGAGCTTGAACGTGCAGGTGCGATTTTCCAATCAAACTCTGATAGTGAAGTAATACTTCACCTTATAGCAAGATCATCTCTTGACCATCCCGTTGAACGAATAAAGGATGCCCTCTCTATGGTAAAAGGCGCCTTTAGCGTCCTTTTCCTTGAAGAGTCGCAACTTATTGCAGTTAGAGATCCATTTGGCGTGAGGCCTTTATCTTTAGGAATGTTAGACGGCGCTTATGTAGTAGCGTCTGAAACATGTGCATTTGACTTGATAGGGGCTAATTATATAAGGGATATTCAGCCTGGTGAAATTTTAGTGATTAATGACAGAGGTCTCCATTCATTTAACTTACTGCAGTCCAATAAAAAAGCTTTCTGTGTTTTTGAATTTATATACTTTGCTCGTCCTGATAGTTTAATATTTGAACATATCTGTGTCAATACCGTAAGAAAAAGCTTCGGCAGGATACTCGCTCGTGATACAATGCCCGATGCAGACTTGGTAATACCCGTTCCCGATTCTGGTGTACCTGCAGCAATTGGTTTTTCTGAAAAGAGTGGAATGCCTTTTGATTTTGGACTTATTAGAAATCATTATATTGGAAGGACATTTATAGAGCCTAAACATAGCATTAGACACTTTGGTGTGAAGATAAAACTCAATCCTGTGAAAGATTTGCTCAAAGGTAAAAGGGTTGTAGTAGTGGATGACTCAATTGTGAGGGGCACAACGAGCAAAAAGATTGTAAAGATGATAAGAGAAGTCGGAGGAGCTAAAGAGGTTCACATGCGTATCGCCTCGCCCCCAACTATCGGACCATGTTTTTACGGTATTGATACCCCTACAAGACAAGAACTTATCGCATCTTCTCACATGGTTGAAGAAATAAGGAAGTACATTACAGCAGACAGCCTTGCTTACTTGACCATTGATGGACTTAAGGAGGTTTTGCCTAACCCCGATAATTATTGCTTTGCCTGCTTTAATAATAATTATCCCATTCATTTCCCTAAAGAAGAGTCATTGCAGATGGAGTTGATATTGGTTTGATTTTTAAGAACTCATGAGCTTCCATTTCATTTTCATAAATGAAAGCTCATAAGAGGTGATGTTAAGTTAACAACCTTCGGGTTTCTTCTTTTTGGGCTTTTCCTGAACTTTTTCAGTCTCTGTCTTTACATCTTCGGTTTTCTTTGTTTCTGTCTTTACATCATTTTTCTTCTTTGAATCGACTGTCTTCTTTTCGCCAAACAGCTCTTTGCCTGAAGCCTTTAGGTCTTTATCTGAGATTTTTTTGTGTAATTCAGCCTTCGCCCCCTGCCTGATCAGTTTTACCATCTCTTCTGAGCTTTTGATTCCTTTTGCTTCAACTATCTTTTTTACATCCTTATCGCCTTTGTGGCATTTTACACACTTAGCATCAATAACCGAGGCGCCCTTTGATGTCTTAGTGGTGGCAGTTTTAACATTGGGCATTGCTTCGACTTTTTTGTCAGCCTTAGTCTCTTTAGGGGTTTCGGAATTGGCTGCAGAAATACCACAGAAAACAAATACTAATGCAAAAACCATGATTGATAAAATAACCTTTCTCATCTTAAACCTCCTCGTTGTTAGATTGTAACTATACCATATCAATTAATATGCCATAGCGATATGCTATAGAATAAATAAAATTTCAATCTGTACAGAGATGACAGAGAAAAGATTAAAGATTTTTTCAGGAGACTGTTTATACAGTCTTCGTTGCTCATTTCAGGAAAGCTATTACTTAAACGAGGTTAATGTATTACAAACTTGCATTTACAAAGCGTAGGTTTTATTATTTAATTCTTTGTAAGCAAACATCATAAAGTCATAACTCATTCTGTCATGCCTGATGGAGACATATGGGGTTAGGTTTTTGATAGCAAATAGAAATAAATCCTCTGGATATGAGTAGTATAGCTCAAAGTCTTTTTTAGGATTATGAGCTGAAAGTCCATTATAAGCCGTAGCAATTCTACAATGCTTGAAGAGCTTTTTCAAAACATCTTTTATTATAGCATCAAGTCCTTCAACCCTCAGATTGAATACTCCGCAAAGGAATATATAGTCATAATCTTCGGTTATTTCCTCTTTATCAATATCGAAAACCTTGAAGCAACATTCAGGATATTTATTTTTAGCAATATTTATTAGCTTTTCATTGATATCATATCCAGTGTAATCAACCTTTATGTTTTTACTTGAAAGAAAAGCATAGAAATCTCCCTTGCCACATCCAAAATCGAGTATCTTCTTGCCGTTTATATCGCCGATATCAAGAAGGCATTGATAATGAAGGTTCTGTCCTGTCTTAGTCCATCTAACTGCTTCCGGTCTATCACCGTGAAGACTTAGTTGGGAATCAAAAAATAAGATAATATATTCTTTAGAAAGTTCGTCCATGCAATTCGCTATAATATTAAATCTTAAGAACCTAAACCCTTATGAGCCTCCGGCTCACAAAGGGGCATGAAAATACACACCCCTTATCCCCTCTTTTTAGAGGGGAAACCTTATAATCCCTCTTTATTAAGAGGGTTGGGGGTGTGTTATGTGTTATATGTATATTTTCGAAGCAAATTGAGCGATCCTTATAACAAACCCATTAGGACATGGGTAAGGCAACAACCCCCTCATCCCCTTTGTTAAGGTGGAATAAAAGGGGTAGGATAATCGCTTGCCTGTGCGTGTCCGCATGCAAACAGGCGGGACGGCTATCCTACCATGTTTTGGGCGTCTTATCGAGCAGGAACCGCTCAATTTTGATAGAATAATCCCCTGATAATTGCCAAGAAATCATCTTCATTATTGCTTTGGTGATAAGCTTCGTGAATCTTTTCTTTCAATGTGCTGCTTTTTGAATACACCTTTTGCCTTGCATCTGCAAGTGTTTTCCAGTCGCCCTCTATCATAAATGAATTAAAAGCTGACTTTAACTCAGGATAGACAGCCTTATGAAACATCTCGATTAAGGATATATAAAAGCAGAGAGCCCCTTTATCTTCGGCATCAATAATCTTTTGTAATGGACCATATTCTGAAGTGTTTGCGAGCATGTCCTTTAGCCCCCTGAGAAAATACTCAGCCTTTCTATCTTCAATGTGTAGAATAATATTAGTCCATTCATCTGATGATTCATATGCCTCAGCAAGCTCATGATAAAGAATGATTTCTGAATACCTCATTGTGAGAGTCTCTATTTTTGCCTCAAATTCCATATCCGTTTCATCCTGCGGTGAAATGGAGACCGATGAAAAAACATCCTCAAAAAGACTATTTTCTCTACATCTTAATTCTAAGAACATCTCCCATAAAATAGACCTCAGATGTTGAAGCCTGATGAAGATTTCTTTGCCCTGAAGCATTCCAGATGAATTAAAAAGGTCTCTAACATATTCAGTCTTTATGAAATAGACTTGATAATCATCAATTATATTATACGAATATAGTTCTCCGAGGAAAAAAATAGGTTTTTTATACAGTCCAAGTCCTGCACCATAAATAAGATTGTCTTTCATCAAGCAAGAGTTAATCTCTGATGCATCAAATGGTTTAAAAGCAACACCATCAATATGCAAATCCTTTAGTGCATTAGATTCTAAATCCGCCCAGAGAGATTCTTTAACTTTAATCCATTCACCAATATCTTGTGGATTTACTTTTGACCATGGGCTCAGATTATGTTCAGATTTATAAAGTTCCCTCAGTCTCAACAAAAGTCCACAAAGTGAAAAATATCCCCAGTATTTAGCATCTGAAACATCACAATTATACTTTATCTGTCTTACAATATCAGTTATGTCCATATATTTTCTCTAAATTAAGCCTTTGCCCTATTAAAACGATTTATTAAATATATAATGAAGCCAAGAATTATGAATGCAGAAGCTATGTAAGGCATTTTAAGATAATTTTGAGACACAGACTCAGAAAGCCCAATCATCCCAAAAGCTATGAAAATCATAGCAGCTATCCATTTTAGTGATTTTTCAGGCAGTTTTTTACCCATCAGCACTCCTGCAACTATCCCAAAACCATTGGCTATAACCATCCCTATGGTTGTTCCAACCCACACAGGAATAAACTCATTGAAATCAGCAGCAAGGGCTATAGTTGCAAGCTGTGTTTTATCTCCTGTCTCGGCTATAAAAAATGCGATAAAGACAGTCCAAAAGGGCGTAAACCTTTGTATCTGATTCTCACAATTTATATTATCACCCTTGAGTGTCCATAAACCAAATATTATAAAACCAATAGCCGCAGCAATTTTTATATAATTTAGGGGGAAAAGCACAGTTAGATAATTGCCCAATGCAACTGCCAGAAGATGATTAAGAGCTGTTGCCAAAAAGACACCCCACATAACAATCTGCCAGCGATATCGTGCAGCAAAACATATTGCAAGCAATTGAGTCCTATCACCCATTTCAGCAAGGATTACAAAGATGAGGGATGTAAAAAAGGCTGTCACTAAATTACCTTAATTCATCACAAAGCATAAATCATTCATATATTATGATTATGTTAGCGATTTCTCCTATTGTAGCCGAATCTCTCTTCAAAGACTTGAGCAATAAGATTGTCAACTGGCGCAAAATCATCTGTAAGAAGAATTGAATGTCTGTTTCTTATAAATTCCTGTATCATATTTTCTGGCACGATAGATGCGGTTGCTTCACTTTCGAGGTGGGTTTTTACATATGATTCAAAGGCATTTATATCAAGCTTTCCATTGCTAGCTAAAACGATGAATGTGCTTATGCCAATATTCTCAAAATCAGGGCTGACTGATAAAAGATAAACATTGTCATCCCCAAAAACAGATCTGATTGTTTTCATATAAGAAGGGAGGAAAGAACCTTGTTGAAAGTTATCTATAATGTTTGTTAACAAAATTCCCCCTGGATTCATTATGTCTTTAAGCTGCTGGGCAAATTCCTTTGTAGTAAGATGATATGGGACAGATAGGTCGTTATATGCATCGGCAAATATGACATCATATCTTTCTTTGGAGTGCATGACAAACCACCTTCCGTCTGTATTATAAGACTTTATATGAGTATCTTTTGGAAGTCCAAGAAATTGATATGTAACCCTTGTAACTTCAGGATCAATCTCTACTACATCTATTAGAGCATTTGGATAATAAACCTCCATATATCTTGGAAATGTATAACCACCTCCACCTATTGTAAGGGTTTTGAATGGCTGCTCTTTATTAAATTTCCATTTTAAGACATCTGAATATATCCTCTCATAACGATATTCAACATGGAGAGGGTTTTGCAAATTTACATATGAGTGAGTAAGATTATCAAGCACGAGTGCTTCAAGAGGGTTCTTACCATCAGATGATATTGTTTTTTTCACTTTAATAGTGTAATAGTTGCTTTCAGTATAGTGATATGTTTCTGCAGTTAGTGGGGGTTTGATAGCAAAATCATAAATACCCCATAGGAGAAATGCTGGCATTATAACAAGGGCTGCTGCAGTCTTTCTGGATCTGCTGAACAGGGCACCATATAGTATGCCTGTCAAAATTAATATAGCTCCCATTAGCAGAATGACATTTCTTGCGCCCATAAATGAAATAAAAAAGAATCCAGCAGCGAATGTGCCCATTATTGAACCTAATGTAGAGAAGGCATAAATCTTTCCAACTACATTTCCAACCTTTTCGAGATTTTTAATAGCAAGTTTTACAACAACAGGTGATATCATGCCGAGCAGACAGCTTGGTATGATAAAAATAATCGTTGTAACAATGAAAATTCTTAACATGAGTGAGACTGGAAACTGTTGTGCTGCAATAATATTTGCAGCAGGTGGGATAAGTAGGGTTGACATGCCTGAAATGATTAAAAGCCAAGCAAGGGTTTTGCGATCAGGGAATCTGTCGGCGATCTTTCCACCCATGAATGCTCCGAGACTTATTCCTGCAAGAACGATCCCTATTATACTTGTCCAAGTATAAAGGGAAACGCCGACAAATGGAGCTAGTAGCCTTCCAGCCACTATCTCAATTACAAGAATGCAGAAACTTGCAATAAAGGTGATAATATAAGCCGTTACAAGATTCATTTTGATGTCCTCTCGTTTTTAAATTAAATAAGGCTATGAATATATAGCCCATAGAATTCATATGGTTTTAAATATATCATCAATAAAACTTAAAATACAAGCATCATTGGAAATTTCAACCAAAGTAAAAGCCTCGGGTCATTGTTTTTAGGTTAGTAGTCATCTGTGTTAAAGTATAGAATGTCAAAAGTAGTCTCAAATACAAAGAGTGCAGGCATTATTATCATCGGCAATGAAATTCTCTCGGGCAAGGTAATGGATATAAACTCTTTTTTTCTTGTTACAGAACTTAGGTCACTCGGAGTAAATGTTATGCGAATATCTGTTATACCTGATGATATAAAGATTATAAGTGAAGAAGTTGGCTCGTTTTCAGAGCTTTATGATTATGTTTTTACCTCTGGCGGCATCGGACCAACGCATGATGATCTTACGATTGAGGGTGTTTCAAATGCTTTTGGAGTGAAGATGGTTTTCAATAATAGACTAACAGAATGGTTAAAACAGAGATATGGTGATTTAGTTAATGAAGCTGCAATGAAAATGGCTCTTGTGCCTGAAGGGGCTGAACTTCTGGACGCTGAAGGAAATAACATGCCTGTAATATCTTTTAAAAATATTATCATATTTCCAGGTGTTCCCCAATTATTAAGAAAGAAGTTTGTTGCACTTAAAGAACGATTTCACTGCTCAGTTTATTTAATTAAAAGGATTTTTGTTAATGCTGACGAGATTAATATAGCAGATGCTCTGAATAGTGTAGCCATAGCTCATCAAGATTTAATGATTGGTTCATATCCTGTTGGGGGAAATCCAGATTACAAGGTAATCGTTACCGTTGAATCCAAGTCAGAGCAAATACTTTCAAAGGCGATAGATGAGCTTCTTAAATTATTACCTGAGAAGATTATCTTCAAAATCGAATAATAATATGAGGCTCTTGCAAAAGTCTTTGAATTGTCATTTCGAGCATAGCGAGAAATCTTATAA
>DYHD01000059.1 GCA_020724365.1 Thermodesulfovibrio yellowstonii
CCATAAATCTGTTAGTGTTAGTTTAGTCAGTTCTTTTGCTGACATGGGTGTATCCGAGCTTGTCTAAAAACTACGATTTCACTCGACTGTCATTCCCCGACTTGATCGGGGAATCCAGTCTTTTCAATAGGTTCTGGATTGTCCGGTCAAGCCGGATAATGACAACATGCGAGTTTTTAGACAAGCTCTGTGTCCCAATACTGTTCGGCATGAAACTGTTATTAAAATTGGTAGTAGTAAGCAATATTTATGCCGAACAGTATTGGATCCACCTCTGTTATCTGATGTGTATGCGGGAAAAAGTTTGCCGATGGAGTCATGAAGGATGAATTAAAGGCAATGGAAAGGATGACCGCAAATGCTTTTTACACACTTATTATTGACAAAACTCTTGTTATCTATCCAGTATAATATAACTCTGGAATACTTCTTATTAAAGGATGCTGAAGTAGCTATTGGAAAGTTTATCAGAAATATTAAATAATCACTTTTTTATTGGAAAGGAGGTAAAAAATTAATCACAGAAAAACAAACTAAATCGCGTCTTTTACAGTGCAAGCCCATTGGGTAGTACAATATGCGTTAGGATTTAAAATCTAAACATTAATCAATAGGAGAAAATATAATGAACAAACTAACTATAAGCTTATCAATCATAGCTATCGTCTTGATGCTAAGTTTTGGACTGAATGCTCAGGCAAGCCAAGAACAACCACAAATGTTTTTGCAAACAGAAAGCCCTAAATCATTGCCAGAAACAGTCAGGGTCTTTAGAGAAGAAGTGTCTGCGGGAGGCTGGACAATACTTAATACAACAAACATGGCAGGGATACTCTCGGCGAAAGGACATACACTTGCGCCAGTACTCATATTTGATGTTTGAAGCGGTAGACACGGTGCCAAGGTCTTGGCTAAAGATGAGTTCCGGTTTATTACGCCTTTAATACCATGCAGAGTAGCTATTTATCAAACGAGCAAAGGGAAAGTTATTATTTCTCGCTTGAATCCAAAAGGCATGGCTCCAATGTTTCCTAAAGAGTTAGCTGACATCATGGTGGAGTCTGGCAGCGAAATAGAGGAAATTATTAAGAAAACAATATCGCGTTTACATAAAGGCAAATAAATCCTAAACCCAGCGATAAATAATCGTTTGCACAATAAAAGAAAAGCAGGCATAGGTGAAAAGTCTTTATCGGCGATACCTTAAACCCAAACAGATGCAAAAGACAAAAGTAGCGAGACAAGAAAGACAGTAACGAGAATAAAGGCAGGGATTACTCTCTGCCTTTTTATTTATCGCAGCGGCACAGGTGTATGTGTAAAACCCTGCTCATGTTGCATAGGTGGGGAAAAGGATATACATGCCTCTTTAGCCTTTCATGAGGCTTATAAAATATTTCATTGAAAATCGTATTGAATCTTGGGTCGTCTCCTCTAACCCACATTATTCATAAACTTTCTGAATCAGGAGATTATCGACAAGTTTTTTTGGGGGGGGGTGTAGTTGACTGGATTTAACATTTACAGTTCATATTTTGTCTGCTTAGGAAAGATAAGGTGATGATTTCAGTACTGAAATGACTTTGAGATATGATTTTGACAGATTTTGGACGCACCTCTACCGTCGTAATACATTCAACTGAATCAAACAGTAGGGGCAGGTTTTAAACTTCCCCCTACCTAACTGGAATCGACTACAAGCCGATGGTATGCAAGGACAAAAATATCCTTCCATGGATACCCGCTGACCCAACGAAACCACACCCTTCGGGCAGTCTGTAATACTTGTCCACCAATCTTCATTAGTTTCAGACGCAATTGCTGTATCTGAAATGAGGCAAACTCCGTATTCTGAAGGGCTTGCCGAAGTCTCTGTATAAGCCAATACGCTGCCATATGCAAAAACAGACGAAATTGATTGGCTAAAAAACGATGACAGCTCAGACGGTCTGCCTTCAGTCTGTTTTTTAATTCATCTATTCTCACTTCACATGTTCCACCTCTTAATGTAAGCGTCCCATAACTTGCGTGCTTGTTTCCAGGACGCAGTGTCGCTGTTACCAAATCCACATTATCTGCATCATAAATCACTAATGGATGATACATATACTGGTCATAATACCCATGAAAAAATGTCATTTGCTGATTGCCATGCGTTGGATCATCTGTGCCGTCCATATCAAGTATAATCTTGCGCGCTTTTCTTTCTTATTTTTCCGTATATACTGATCTACAAAATATTCTCCAATTCGATACAAGTCTTTTTTTGTTGCAGAGTTCTCTATGCGCGATAAAGTGGGTTGAGAGGCAAGGTCTGCATCGCTCATAAGACGAACACATGCTGCTTTAAATGCAGGGTCTCTTCGTAAGAGATTGGTGTCTTTAAGTTCATGGGGTCAAATCTTTCATATTGACAATCTTTTCTCAATTCTGTTCAAAAGTACCCTTAAGTTCCTATCTTTCTTAATTTTCTCAGATAGCCTCTTTCTGCCCTGGCTTATAGTGCTGTAGTCTGATCGCATTATCTCGCCTATCTCAATCCCTTTAAGCTCCCCAAACCTGTAAAGTAAATCCATCACTATCTGCCTAAGACTACCACCTTCGTTTCTTACTAAGGAGTGCATAAGTAAGGCGTCATTATTGAAAAATCTCCCCTGCCTGCGCCGCAGTCGCGGCAGGCAGGCCTTGCCCCTCTTTGCCAAAGAGGGGAACACGCCCCTTAATCCCCTTGATAGAGGGGGGACACAACCTCCTTTTGGCAAAGGGAGGTTAGGAGGGATTTTATATAATTTGTGAGGAATCTTTAGTCGTAAAATGATAAGGCTTGTCTCCAATCTCATGTCAGGAAAGAGATTAAAGTAAAGAGAAAGACTGTTATGCTAATATAGCCGTTCATATTGAAAAATGCCATATTTAGCTTGCTCAGGTCTCCATGCTTTATAAGTGAATGTTCATAAATTAGCAGCCCCATAACCAGCATAATCCCTATCCAATAAGCAAAGCTAAGACCGAAAATAAAACCTGTTACTATAAGCATTATCATCGTTACTGCATGAAACAGCCTTGAAAATATTAAAGATTTTTCTTTTCCAAATCTTTGAGGGATTGAATACAATCCATGCTTTTTATCAAAATCTATGTCCTGCAAGGCATAAAGTACATCAAAACCAGCTAGCCAAAAGATAACCCCAATACATAAAGGGATTATCTCAAGGTCGAAAGTTCCCTTCACTGCTATCCATGCACCCAGCGGAGCGCCTGATATAGCAAGACCTAGAAAGAAGTGTGACATCCATGTAAAATGTTTGGTGTAGGAATATAAAAACAGAATGGCTATAGCAAGAGGAGTTAGCATCAAGCATAATGGATTTAACTGATAGGCGGAGAAGACAAAGATAGCAAATGATATGAATGTAAATAATGCAGCATCAAATAACTTTATCTTTCCTGATGGTATTTCTCTATCCTTTGTTCGAGGGTTTAATTTATCAATATCCCTGTCAATTATCCTATTCAAGCCCATCGCCCCTGATCTTGCACCTACCATCGCAACTAAAATCCAAAATAACTGTTTTAGGCTTGGTATTCCTGAAGCTGCAAGGATTGCCCCTGTAAAAGCAAAGGGAAGGGCAAAGACAGAGTGGGATATCTTTATCATTCTAAGATATAAAATAGCTTTATTTAAAAACATTTCCATATCTTTTCTATAATCTATAAATCAAAAATAGACATAGGATTTATAAACTGCGATGAGACAGTCATTAATATTGAATCTTCTGATAGGGGTGTTATATGAAATGTCCCTATCAACTCAGTCGTTTATTTTCAATCTCTTTAGCAGAGCTGAATTCGTAACTACAGAAAGAGAACTTAATGCCATTGCAGCAGCGGCGATTATAGGATTGAGGAGTCCTAAAGCAGCTATAGGGACCCCGATTGTGTTGTAGATGAAAGCCCAGAAGAGATTTTGTTTTATCTTTCGCATCGTTGCCTTGCTGAGCTTTATTGCCCTGATAACATCCTTAAGGTCGTCTCTCACAAGTATTATACCGCCTGTCTCCTTTGCAATATCAGATGCACTCCCAATTGCTATGCCTATATCTGATTGAGCAAGTGCAGGAGAGTCATTTATTCCATCGCCAACCATAGCAACAACCCGCTTTTGCGATTGCAGGTCTTTAATTACAGCAGCTTTATCAGCAGGCATAACATTAGCGATTATCCTATCTATCCCAAGCCTTTTGCCTATAGCTTGTGCAGTTCTTTCATTATCACCTGTAAGCATGATAACCTCTATGCCTTCTTTTTTAAGTCCATTGACTACTTGAAGAGCATTTGCTTTGAGTGTATCAGCAACGGCAATAAGACCAACTAATCTCTGATCTTCAGCGACCATCATAACTGTATTACCTTTTTCTTCGAGGGATGAGATGGTTTCTTCCCATCTTTCAATAGGTATGCTATATTCACGCATTAGTTTTCTGTTGCCGACAAATATTTCTTTGCCGCCTGAAGATGCTGTAACGCCAAGACCTACAAGGGCGTTGAAGGAATCAGCATCTGGGATATTGATATCGAGCATCTCAGCTTTTTTAACGATTGCTGATGAGAGAGGATGTTCAGATCCTTTTTCTGCTGTAGCTGAAAGCTGAAGAACTCTATTCTTAGACAGGTCATCTTTCTGAGTAACCCCTTCATCTACAACTATAATCTCGGTAACCTCTGGTTCACCTTTTGTTAGAGTGCCTGTTTTGTCGAAGACGACTGTATTAAGTTTTTCAGCTTTCTCAAGGTATTCAGCCCCTCTAATTAGTATCCCCATTTCAGCCCCTTTGCCTACCCCTACCATTAATGCTGCAGGGGTTGCTATGCCTAAAGCGCAAGGACATGCAATAATTAAAACAGCTACAAAGGATAAAAGGGCAGAGGTCGCGTCACCAAAAAAAATCCATAGAATCGCTGATATAAATGCCGTCCCCACAACTATAGGGACAAAGTATGATGCAACTTTATCAGCGTATCTCTGAATCTGTGAAGAAGAGGTCTGCGCCTCTTCAACCATAGTTATAATCTGGCTCAAAGTAGTATCAGAGCCAACTCTTGTTGCTTTAAATTTAAAAGAACCTGTGCCGTTAATGGTGCCGCCGATGACTTCATCACCAGATGTTTTCTCGACAGGAACGCTCTCGCCTGTGAGCATTTTTTCATCAACTGAAGAATGACCATCTATAATTATCCCGTCAGTAGGAATTTTCTCTCCGGGTCTGACAATAATGATATCATCAATCATCAAAGACTCAGCGTCAACATCGATCTCCCTGCCTTCTCTTATAATAGTCGCCTGCTGGGGCTTTAGCTCCAAAAGCTTTCTGATTGCTGCTGAACTCCGCTTTTTAATAATCTCTTCCATGTACTTGCCCAGAAGAACAAAGGCGATTATGATGGCTGAGACCTCAAAATAGACATTCTTTTCGTCAACAGGCAGCAGAGAAGGCAAAAAGATTACGAAAACACTATAAATATAAGCTGTTGAAGTCCCCAGAGCAATTAGGAGATCCATATTGGCAGTCTTATTTTTTATAGCATGATAGGCGCCTACAAAGAAGTCTTTTCCTCCAAAAATCATTATGGGAGTAGTTAATATAAATAACCATACCCCCCATGTAAACCACGGAAGCCATGGAATAGGCACCCATGTGAGAACTGTCGCGCCCGCAGCAAGTCCTAGAAATGCTGCAGCCCTAAAGATTGCAAGTATAAGAACCCCTGAAAGGGCAATAGTGACCCTTCTTTTCATGGTCTTTAGCTCGAGTTCAGGAGATTCAAAGGTATTTGCACAGCCTTTGCTGCAAAAATAATATGTCCTGCCGCCAATCTCCTTTTTTATAGACCTATCTTTGGGTACCACCATCCCACAAATAGGGTCTTTTGCCATGCTTGTATCTATTATCTTTGACTGGGACTCTTTCTTCTCAACAAAGGATTCAGGATCTTTGTCAAAATCCTCCTTGCAAACTTCGGCGCAAAAATGGTATGTCTGACCTTTATATTGGCTGGTTGCAACGGCATCTTTGATATCAATAGTCATGCCACAAACTGGGTCTGTGACTTTCATTATTACTCCAATCTAACTTTGTTTAGCTTTTGATAAGTATTTCTCAGGCTCACGGTCAAATTTCTCTTTACATATCTTGGCACAGAAAAAGTATTTCTTGCCTTTATATTCACTTGTAGCTGCTGCTTTTTTTTCATCCACATTCATATTACACACAGGGTCTTTATGCATTTTCTATCACCTCCTTGATTAATGTCAATAAAGTCCATTCAGCTTAGGACAACCCTGAAACTTTACTATCTATTGTAAGGTTCAGGCATGCATTTGTTTTTTGACAAAAAAGTTTTATACAAGAGCAAAAAAATGCCAATTGTCAATGCAGAGTCAGCTATGTTGAATGCTGGCCAGTGAAAGCTTCCCACATAAAAGTCAAGAAAATCAATGACATAGCCATATATTACCCTATCTATGAGATTGCCTATAGCACCACCAAGAATGATGGCATAGATAAACCTGTTGAACACTTCCTTTATTAGCAAATATGTTATAAATACAATCGCTAGTAATGAAAAAATTATAAAGAATAAACTGCCCATACTTTTGAACATACCGAATGCAGAGCCTATATTTTCTACATAAACAATATTAAAAAAAGGTAAAATCCTGATTGTCTCAAAGGGACTGACAGAGAACTTTATCAGGGTTTTTGTTGTTTGATCTAAAAGAATTATTAACAGTGTAAGAATAAGATAAGGATATAATCTTGGTTTCATTTAAGGGCTTGATAACATCTCTCGCAAATATCAGGGTATTCAGTAAAGCTTCCAACTTTAGTGCTCCAGTTCCAGCATCTCTCGCACTTTAAACCATCAGCCTTCTCAACTTTTATAGAGAGACTCTCTATATTAGGGCTTGCATAAACATTGCTCAAATCTTTTTGATATCTCTGCAGAGATACACTTGAGACAATAAAAAGCGTAGGCAAGAAATCCTTATAATCAGCAAGAAGTGTATAAATAGCATTATCGGCATAGAAAATAAGCTTTGCCTCAAGAGAATTTCCTATCAGCTTTTCCTTCCTCTTCAATTCCATAGCTTTATTTGCTTCATCTCTGATATCTTTGAGTTTTGCCCATTTATTCTCAAGGTAATCATCTATCAATTCTTCTTTTATCGTGGGGAATCCTGCAATAAAAACACTTTCAATCTCTCTGTGCTTAGTTTCTGATACCTTGCGAATATGCGACCAGATCTCCTCTGCTGTGAAGCTGAGAATTGGTGCAAGAAGTTTTGTCATATCGAGTAAGATATGATAGAGCACCCATTGTGCAGCCCGTCTTTCCATTGATTCCTTTTTAAAGGTATAGAGACGATCTTTTATTATGTCGAGATAAAAGGCGCTCATATCTACAATGCAGAAGCTATAAATGGAGTGAAAGACTTCATGAAAATCGAAATTTTCATATGCTGTTTCAACCTTTTTTATAAGCCTCTGAAGCCTTGACATTGCCCATCTGTCTATTTCAAGCATCTGAAGGCTATAATCCCTGCCATCATAATCATAAACATTGCCAAGAAGGAATCTGCCTGTATTCCTAATCTTTCGATACGCCTCAGTGAGTCTGCTGATAATCTCTTTAGATATCCTTATATCGTCTCGATAATCCTCTGATGAAACCCATATTCTTAAAATCTCAGCACCGTTTGTCTTAATCACTTCTTGAGGAGCGATGACATTGCCTAGTGATTTTGACATCTTCTTGCCTTGACCATCAACTGTAAAGCCATGAGTGAGAACAGTTTTATAAGGAGCTTTTTGTCTCGTACCAACCGATGCAAGAAGTGAGCTTTGGAACCAACCCCTATGCTGGTCACTTCCTTCGAGGTATAAATCTGCAGGCCAAGAAAGCCTTTTATCCCTCTCTAATACAGCGCTGTGGCTTACGCCTGAATCAAACCAGACATCCAAAATGTCCGTCTCCTTTATGAAAGATGACCCCCCGCATTTAGTGCATTTGAAATCTTTGCCAAGAAGTTCATCAATCTCAATTTTAAACCAGAAATCTGCACCATGTTCCCGCATGTTATCAATTATCTTTTCAAATAAATTATCATCATTAATAAATGTCTCGCAATCTTTGCAGACGATTAAGGTTATCGGGACACCCCATGTCCTTTGCCTCGATATGCACCAATCTGGTCTATTAGAGACCATGCCTGAAATTCTTTCCTTTCCCCATGAGGGAATCCATGATATTTTATTGATTTCTTCAATGCTCTTATCCCTTAAATTATTAATCTCCATAGAAATAAACCATTGAGCAGTAGCTCTGAATATCACAGGCTTCTTGCATCTCCAACAGTGTGGGTAGGAATGTATTATCTTCTCTGAGTAAATAAGGGCATTATTATTGATTAAAGTCTCTATGATTGCATCATTTGCTTTGAAGACAAACTGCCCCTCAAACGCTGGCACTGCATTAGTGAATTTCCCCTTATCATCAACAGGCGCATAAACATCATAGCCGTATTTGATGCCAAGTTCATAATCATCCTCACCATGACCCGGAGCAATGTGAACAATGCCTGTGCCTTCACCTGTAGATACAAAATCTGCAGGCAATATTTTTGATATTCTATTTAAAAATGGATGTATGGTATTAATAGAGATGAGTTTTGAACCAGAAAATTCGGCAACAATATCACCATTTATAATGTTTTTTTCTCTTAATTGAGCAAGATTATCTTTGGCAATAATGTAATATTCATTATTCATTTCGACTGCAGCATATAGCAAATCAGGACTTATAGCAAGAGCAAGATTAGCAGGCAGTGTCCATGGAGTTGTTGTCCAGATAAGAAAATATGTTTTCTTGTCTTTGAGTTCAGGAAAGCGTTGTATTAAATCACTCTGTTCGACCTGAAACTTCACAAAAACTGATGGTGATTCTTTTTCACCGTATTCCACTTCAGCTTCAGCTAAAGCAGTAACGCATGATGGACACCAGTGAACCGGCTTCTTCCCTTTATAAACAGAACCGTTGCTCACAAACCTGAAGAACTCCCTCACTATGGATGCTTCATAATCGTATGACATTGTCAGGTATGGTTTATCCCAGTCACCAAAAACGCCAAGTCTTTTAAATTCATCTCTCTGTATCGAAAGATATTTCGAGGCATAATCTCTGCATAAAAGTCTTTTGGATAGAACATCTATAGTTTCTTTCTTAGCACCCAAATTTTTATCAACCTGAAGCTCAATCGGAAGTCCATGACAATCCCAGCCCGGCACATAAGGAGAATAAAAACCTTTCATTGAACGGAATTTGACTATTATATCCTTCAATATCTTATTGAGGGCATGACCTATGTGGATATTGCCATTTGCATAAGGAGGGCCATCATGGAGTATATAGTGCTGCCCATGTTGATTTACTTGCTGGATTTTATTATAAATATCTGCATCTTCCCAGAATTTTAATATCTCAGGCTCTCTCTGATTAAGATTAGCCTTCATGGGGAAATCTGTATAAGGCAGATTTAATGTTTCTTTATGTTCAACAGGCATAAATGAAAAGTTACCATTTATAGTGGATTAAAGTCAAATTCCAAACCAGAAATTGTCTTTATTCTTGGATAAAATAAAAATGGGGGTCGGTAGCCGCAAGATTTAGCTTGCGATATTTTTTTTCAAAATAAAGGCTAAAGCTTGCTACTACCGTCAAAATATTTTATGACTGTTTAATGAAATTTAAACTCAAATTTTTAGTTTAATTGAGAAGATTTTTTTCTAATCTCTTTGTATCGGCATTACCTATTAATGTAAATTCATCCTTATCAGCTCCTTTGAGGAGTTTATCTATATCAAGAAGTATCAAGAGTCTATCATGAAGCTTTCCAATCCCCCTGATATAATCAGATTCTATACTACCTGTCATATGCGGTGGGGGCTCAACTGTGTCAGGCGATATTCTCAATACCTCTGAAACAGAGTCAACTATAAGTCCAACTGTTGTTCCTACATCAACTACCATTATTCTTGATTGTGTATCGAGGTTTTTTGAGCTTAGACCAAACTTTTTTCTTAAGTTTATAACTGGAATAACCCTTCCTCTAAGATTTATAACGCCTTCAAGGTAATCAATAGAATTAGGAACTGCCGTTATATCTACCATTCTGTTTACTTCTTGAACCTTAAGTATATCAATAGCATATTCCTCATCACCAAGTTTAAATGTTACGAGCTGTAAAAGCTCTTTAGTAGTTGCAGCGGTCATCTTATACCTCCTTTCCTAAAGGCTAAACTGAATTGATAATCTCTCCTGCGATCTCATCAAGAGAAAGCACTTTGTCTGCCAAGCCAGCTTCTACTACAGCTTTTGGCATACCAAAAACAACGCAGGTCTTTTCATCTTGTGCAAATATCCTACCGCCAGACTTTTTGATGGCTGAAAAACCTTTAAGACCGTCATTGCCCATACCTGTTAGCATAACTCCAAGAGCTCTGCCCGGATATAGGTCAGCAACAGAAAGAGCAAGAGCATCAACAGATGGTCTATAAATAAATTCATCTTTGGCTTCAGATATATTCACAACAGTCTCGATAGCTCTTAACCTCTTTAACCTCATATGACCTCTTCCGGGTGCGACCAAAACAAGACCAGGCTTAAGCATATCACCTTCATCAGCTTCCTTAACGGCTATCTTGCTTAGTTGATTTAGCCTTTCAGAAAATGGCTTCGTAAAATTTGGCGGCATGTGCTGAGCTACCACTACTGGTACAGGAAAGTCTTTTGGAAGATGAGGAATTATTTGCTGCAACGCCCCAGGCCCACCGGTAGATGTCCCAATTGTAACGATGCCAATTCTTCTCTCACCATGCAATCTTGATACGACATATTTTGAGAGGTCAGGTGTTTTGGTAACTACTTGTTTTTTCAGTAAAAGTTTAAGAGTATCTTTTTTGCCAATCTGTTTAATTTTTTCAATTAATAAATCTTTGATTTTTACAATATTGATTGATAAATCTGAAAGATTCTTTGGAATAAAATCTATAGCTCCAAGCTCTAATGCTTCGAGGGTCACTTTTGCTCCCTCAGAGGTTAATGAACTCACCATAATAACTGGCACAGGATTTTTCTGCATTATATGTTTGAGTGCCGTGATACCATCCATTTTTGGCATCTCTACATCCATTGTTACCACATCAGGCTTAAGACTTGCTATTTTCTCTAATGCTTCTGCACCATCACGAGCTGTGCCTACTATTACAATATCCTTATCGGATGAAAGCATACTTGAAATAGCATTCCGCATGAATGCAGAGTCATCAACTATAAGAACCTTGACCATATAACCCCTTATTTCTATTTTATTTATAGGGGACATATCTGAATATGCCCCCTACAAATAAAGATAATAAATCTCTATTAAACTTTTATACCTTAAATCCTGATGTCGAACTTCTCAATTCTTCAGCAATCTTCAGCAAGCCATTAACCTCGTTCATGACCTCCTCAGACATAGCCTCCATCTCTCTTGAAATAGCGGATGTCCTCTCAATGTTGTTTGCCACCTCTTCGGATGCTGCTGATTGTTCGTCAACTGCAGTTGCAATCTGGGTAATCTGATCTCTTACTTTATGGACCTTTTCAACAATATAATTCAAGAATTCTCCTACCTGTCTAATATATTCAGTTGCTTTTGTAACCTCTGATGAAGCGTCGCCCATTGATTTCATTGTCTGCTCAGATTCCTTCTGAACAGCGGATATCTTTGTAGATATCTCAGCGGTTGCTTTAATAGTTCTCTCAGCAAGCTTTCTTACTTCATCAGCAACTACAGCGAAGCCCCTCCCCTGCTCTCCTGCTCTTGCTGCCTCGATTGCTGCATTCAAAGCAAGCAAGTTAGTCTGGTCGGCAATATCTTTGATGACGGTTACAATATCACCTATCTCGTTTGCTCTATTATTAAGCTTGTCTATCATTGAAGCCAGTTCAACTGTGGATGTATGGACACGCCCGACTGAGCTTACAGCACCGTCTGCCACTTCTTTTCCTTTTGTAGCTGTCTCCATAGCTTTTTCGGAAGTCTCAGATGCTACAGATGCGTTTTTTGCTATATCGGTAATTGTCTGAGTCATCTCCTCAGCAGCAGTGGCAATGTGAGATGCTTGTGCCGCCTGATTCTTGGCACCTTCTGAAGTTTTCCTTGCGCCTATCTTCAATGAATCAACTGTCATTACCACCCTATTAGCTGATGATATTATGCTCTTAATCATATCGCTATAAGCATCGATCATTTTATTAACATTTTCTGCAACCTTGCCTATCTCATCCTTACTTCTAACTTCAAGCCTTTTTGTTAAGTCTCCGCCTCCTTCCGCAATTTGTCTGATGGCTTCATTGGATTGCTTTAATGGGCTGACAATAATTTTGCCCACTCCAAAGGCTATACCAAGAATAGATATTGTGAGAAAGGCAACTGCAGTAATAAGTGTTAATCTCAATGTAGCTACAATTTCTTTAATATCACTTACATATACACCTGTACCTACTATCCAATTAAATGGCCTGAAAAGCTTCACATATGATATCTTTTCTTCAGGCTCAGCCTTGCCCGGCTTTGGCCACATATAGTGAACATAGCCGTCCCCTTTGTCCTTGGTAACCTTAACCATTTCATTAAAAAGATATTTTCCCTTAGCGTCTTTACTGTCACCTAGGTCTTTTCCGTCTAATTCTGGCTTAATAGGGTGCATAACCATTTTTGGATGTGTATCAATAATAAAGTAATAATCACCTTCTCCATATCTCATGCTTTTAATTCTCTTATACGCCCTCTCTCTGGAATTTTCAGGCGTCAATTCCCCAGATTTTATTCTTGCCTCATATTCACCCAATAGGGTATCAACAATCTCTACAAGGTGTTTAATCCCTTCTTTTCTCTGTTCTATTAAGTTTTTTTCAACAAAAGGCAATAGAAAGATAAAGATGCCCAAGACAATAATCAAAATAGTGATAATAGAAATGCTCATGATTTTTGCTGAAATATTCCAATCCCTGAATTTAAAAATCTTCATTATTTTCCTCCTCTTTAAAAAATCGTATTGTCAAAATTAACCACAGAGAACACAGAGAAA
>DYHD01000060.1 GCA_020724365.1 Thermodesulfovibrio yellowstonii
TTATGGTTTGGCGGTATGCTCTTCAGTCTCGGCATCTTCGCCATTAAAGTAGGTTTCGGCATTGCCTTTGGACGCCTTAGCCAGAGGCAAATAGGTTTTATTTTAGGGGGATATTTAGGCTTGTTCGCCGCAGTTGCCATACTCGCAAACAGTTTTCTTGAACTTGCCGGACCAATACTCAGAAGCGGGACGTATATACACATCGCCATGTCTGCAGGTTTGGCATTGTGGGGCTTGGCGTTACTCTTCTCAGGTTGTAAAACTAAAGAAGGGTGCTACTCGGTGAATTCAAGATTCAAGACTCAAGATTCAAAGTCCCAGATTCAAAATGCAGAACTCAAGATTCAAAATTCAAAACAAAAAATTCAAGATTCAAGATTCAAAACAAAAAATTCAAAACTCGTGGTTCAAGATTCAGAAGACATAATAACAAATGGCAAATCAGAGCCTCAATATTTAAAATTCAAGATTCCCCAATCAATCCTGCTCATAATTCCCTGTCCTGTTTGCATAACTGCCATAGGGATTTCGGTCAGTTCTGCCCTGACGGTTTTAAAAGCACCACCACTCGCTGTCGGATTGGCTATGGGATTGTTTTTTGTAAGCCTCGTCGGAGGCATTGGGGCTGTCTTGAAGCCAAAGAATGAAGAGGGTGCTGACATCCCTTTAGGGCTATCGATGATTGGAATTTCGCTTTATTTTGCCGGGTCGCTTATTATACCCCAGAAAATTGAAGAGGCGAGGCTTGCATACTACTCATTTTCATCCAGTTCATCGATTATTGACACAACACAGTCAACCGGGGTATTGGTCTTGTTTCTGGTAATATTTGCCCTTGGCTTTCTACTTTACAGAGATAACGAGGATATATCATGAACATAATTGCCGGTCTTGAAAGTTATCTTTATGTAGTTTCAACTCTCTTGTTTTTACCGGTGCTGCTGGGTCTCACTTTGTTAACTATGTGGGTCTTGGTATGTTTTGGTTCTTTTTTAAGGGAACTTATAGAACGAAGAAGGAGGATGCGTCCAGTGGTTGACAGATACAAAGCAGCCCTACAAGATATCTCCGCATCTCTTCATGATAAAAACCGGCTTGACCTTGAACTTGAGAGGCTTCTTCAGCGGGCGGAACTTTCACTAATAAAGTCTCTCGACAAAATAAGGTTTGTCATAAGGGTTGGTCCAGCACTTGGACTGATGGGGACCCTTATTCCAATGGGGATTGCCCTGAGCGCCCTTGCTCAGGGGGACATGCCGAAGATGGCGGGCAGCATGGTTACAGCCTTTACTACGGTTGTTGTCGGGCTTGCTTGTAGTGTGGTTGCCTATGTAATTTCGCTGATTAAGGAAAAATGGGTAAGAGGGGATATGAGGGAGATGGAGTATTTAACGGAGATAGCGCTCCGTAATTCAAAATTTAATATTCACGACACAAAAGAGGCAAATCAAAATGAGGTTTTTTAACAGAACAAGGAGGTTTGACAAATATAAGCAGCCCCTTGAAGATCCCCTCACGGGGGTTGCAAATCTTTTTGATGCCAGCGTGGTCTTTATTGTCAGCATGATGATTGCTCTGTTTATGGCTTACAACGTGCTTGATATGATTGACCCGAAGTCTGAGATGACCATCACAAAAAAGACTGCAGATGGCAAAATAGAGATAATCACTAAAAAAGGCAAAGAGATAAAGGCAAAAAAGGTCACCGATAAAAGATTAAGCGGCGAGGGCACAAGGCTTGGAATAGCTTATCAATTAAAGGACGGGCGGGTGGTATATGTGCCTGAGTGAGGATAAACCAAAAGGAGTGAACGATTATGCTTTATTTTAAGGTTTTTATGCTATTTCTGGCACTGTCGCAGATTTGTATTGTAAATATACAAGCGGAGCACACCGACAGCAAAGACGGCTATACGCTCTCTGAGATAGTTATTACCTCAGACAAGATTCAGGAATACATCAAGAACCATCCCATCCGCAGGAGGTGTTTATGTGCTTGAATAGTAATGCAATAGTTCGGCTCATCTTTGTTGTTTCCGTCATATTTTGTCTTTTTCATCCGGCGATTTCTTCAAAGGCAGAAGCGGAATCGCAATCTATAAAGGTCAGCATCCTTCTTGGCGACACTAATTCAAGGACAGCTAACGAGGCTGCCAAGCTTATAAAGAAAGAGCATCCTGAACTATCTATTGTCTCATTTCATGTCTATCCGTCTAAAAACATAAGGAGCAAAGACTTGATCAACCTCAAGGAATCAAAGCTGATAATCATTCAGGTAATGGATAGACAACTCGTCGAGACTGTTAAGCCCGAACTTGAAGAAGCCATAAAGAATGGTGCAAAGGTTTATGGTGTGAGCGGGGCATATGGAGACGAACACAAGAAAATGGGAATCATCATTGACCGCAGTATATTTGATTATCACCAAAACGGAGGTATAGAAAACCTTAAAAATATGCTCCTTTATGCCTTAAAGAAAGACTTTGGTCTCAGTGTTTCATACGGAAATGTTATCAGAATCCCAGAGTTTGGCATCTATGAGTCAAAGACCAAAAGGATTTACCAAAACTTCGGTGAGTATAAAGACAACTATTCATCATACAAGGAGGGAATGCCATGGATAGGCATTGTTTTTTATAAAATCTCATTTGAGTCTGCCCAGACAAAACATCTCGATGCAATCATACACAGCCTTGAAGAAAGCGGATTTAATGTCCTGCCTGCGTATGGATATCCTTCAGATGCTGTTATCGAAAGAGCCTTCTTTGATGAAGACGGAAAAAGCAGGGTAAAGCTGGTAGTAGGTATGGCTATGAAGGTAGGTATCGTTCCAAATGTTATACTGCCTGTTTTGAACAAGCTTGGTGTTCCTGTGATAAATGCAATTACCCTTTATACGCAATCAAGGGATGAGTGGGAGAGTTCACCTGTTGGACTTAATATCTTTGAGAGGTCATGGCAGGCAGCTGTCCCTGAGATGGTAGGGATGATCCAGCCGATGGTTATTGCGTCAAAAGAAAGGGTGGTTGACGAAGAGACAGGTGTTGAATACATTGAAGAAAGACCAATCCCCGAAAGAGTCAGGAGACTCGTAGAGAGAGTAAAGTCATGGATAAACCTTCAGGAAAAATCCAACGAAGATAAAAAAATTGCTTTAATTTACTACAACTATCCGCCCGGCAAACAAAATATCGGGGCTTCATATCTTAATGTCCTTCCTCAGAGCCTGTGGGAGATACTTCAAAGGCTGGAGACTGAAGGCTATAGGGTGAAGGATGCTCAAGGCTTAATATTACAGGCTGAAGAAATGACAAAAGAAAAGCTCTTTAATGATATTCATAATTATGGCAGAAACATTGGAAATTGGGCGCAGGGAGAGATTGACAAACTCGTAAAAACAGGCAAGCCTGTGCTGATCCCGATAAATACATACAAAAAGTGGCTGCACGAATTACCTGAAAATTTCAGAAATTTTGTCTTAACGGGCTGGGGAGAACCTGAAAAGACAAATATTATGACATGGCGGGGAGAAAGCGAAACTAAGTACATAGTAATACCTGCGGTGAAATATGGCAATATTTTGCTTGCACCACAGCCGTCTAAAGCTTGGGAGCAGGACGATACCAAGCTTTACCATGATGTCCAAATACCGCCGCATCATCAATATATTGCCTTTTATCTATGGCTTAAAAAAGAGTTTAAGGCAGATGCTATTGCCCATATCGGGACTCACGGGACGCACGAATGGCTTGCGGGCAAAGAGATTGGCTTTACAGAGACAGACGGCCCGGAGGTCTTGATACAAGACTTGCCGAATATATATCCCTATATCGTTGATAATGTAGGGGAGGGAACTCAGGCAAAAAGAAGAGGGCTGGCAACTATCATTGACCACATGACCCCACCATTTGATAAGGCTGGACTGAATAAAGAATTGAGGGAATTGAAAGGTCTAATAAACGATTATTCAATCGCTAATGAAAAAAGCGAAATACTTGCCGGGGCAAAACTTCAAGAGATCAATGCCCTTGCAAAAAAGATAGGAATACTTACTGATTTAAACATAAAAGACAGGGAACTCAATGATGAAGATATAGAGGAACTTGAGCATTACATTAAAGACATCTCCGAGAAACTGACACCCTTCGGACTCCATACCTTTGGCGCGCTTCCTCCTGAAAGATATATTAAGACCACCGCAGAGGCTGTGTTTTCTACAGAAAAAACTCTCTTTGAGGAGGAGAGAAAAAAGAAAACGGGCGATTTCGAGAAGCGTATAAGGCTATCAGCCCAGAGCGAACTCGATGCGTTTATTTCTGCATTGAACGGCAAATATATACGCGCAGGACAGGGCAATGACCCTATTAGAAACCCAGATGCCTACCCCACAGGGAAGAATTTTTACTCTTTTGACCCGACAAAGATACCCTCAATGGCTACTTATGATATGGGCGTTAAACTCGCAAGGGAATTAATAGAGGGCTATAAACAGAAGCATGGGGAGTATCCTGATAAGCTGACATTCAATCTATGGGCTACTGAGACCATAAGGAATGAAGGAGTTATGCAGTCGCAGATTATGTATCTCATGGGTATCAGACCCAGATGGGATGAAAGAAGCAGGGTTATAGGCGTTGAGGCAATACCAAGAGAGGAATTGGGCAGGGCAAGGATAGATGTAACTATCGTGCCTTCAGGTCTTTACAGGGATATGTTTGCCAATATTATAGATTTGCTTGATAAAGCTGTAACTCTCGCAAAGGCACAGTTAGAGGAGGATAACATTATTAGGGTTAATGTCTTAAAAACCAAGAAACTCCTTATGGATAAAGGCATTGATGAAGAAAAAGCTGAGAGACTCGCTACAATCAGAACATTCACAACTCCTTCAGGTGCGTATGGTCCAAATCTCGATACAGTTATTAATAAATCAAATACATGGGAGGATGAGGGCAAGGTGGTGGGTGTCTTCTTTAACCGCATGAGCCATATCTATGGGCAGGGTTTCTGGGGGGAGAAAATAGTTCAGCAGAGCGACAGTGCGGCAGATCGACAGAAAAACAGAATAACAGATGGGAAAGGCGGAAGCGAGGAAGAGCAGAAGACAGAAAATTTAAGTTTAATGCTTTTTAAGAATGCCCTCTCGGGGACTAAGATTGCCATTCACAGCCGTTCAAGCAATGTGATAGCCACTCTCGATAATGATGATGTATTTCAATATCTTGGCGGCGTGGCTATGGCTGTCCGTTCAATAGATGGTAAGACACCAGAGGTCTATATAACAAACCTTTCCAATCCAAAGCATCCAAAACAGGAGACGATAGAGAAATTTATGGGGAGAGAACTGAGGTCGAGGTATCTCAACCCAGAGTGGATAAAAGAGATGATGAAAGAAGGCTATGCAGGCGCAAGGTTTGTTGATAAGGTAGTGGAACATTTATGGGGATGGCAGGTTGTAGTTCCAGAGGCAGTGGATAAAGCAAAGTGGAATGAGATGTATGAGACCTATGTGCTCGATAGAAATAGATTAAATATTAAGGAGATGTTCAGAGAGGCAAAAAATGTGTGGGCTTACCAGTCTATTGTTGCAAGGATGCTCGAGACCATCAGAAAGGATTACTGGAAGGCTGATAAAAAGGTTGTGGAAACCCTTGCAAGGGAATATGCAGAGACTGTAATAGAGGTAGGTCTTGCCTGCTGTGACCACACATGCAATAATCCACTGCTGTCAAAATTCACTAAGTCTGTTTTAATCTCGGTTCCGGGGCTGAAAACTAAGGCGAATGGTTTTATGAAAACACTCGAGACGGTTCAAAATCCCTCTTCAAATAATCCTTCTCCTTCCAAACGTAATCCTTCAGCCTTACGCCTTCAGCCTAAATCTGCCCCTGATGGAAGCGGTACGAAGGTGGAAGGCTTTGAGATGCAGGATATAAACGCATCGGGTGGCGCATCAGCGCCTATACCTTATTTATATATAATTGGCTTCCTTACATTTATAGGGTTGATTATGTGGGGATGGAGAAAGAAAAAGCAATAATAAAAGATTTGAATCTTGACACCTATTTTCCTCTTTAATTCTTTGGCAGAGTAAAATAAAAAGTGCTACCAACCCCTGGGGTGCTCTCAACCCATATCTTCCCACCATGAGCCTCTACTATGGTTTTAGAGATAGATAGCCCTAAGCCTGAACCCCCTGCCTCTCTACTTACCCTGTAGAAAGCATCAAATATATAAGGAATGTGCTCCTCAGGGATTCCTATGCCTGTGTCGCTTATCTGTATAAGGATATCTCTATCCCTATTTAAAAGTCTTATAAATACCGTTCCCCATTGGTTTGTATATTTAACAGCATTATCGAGCAGATTGGTAATTACCCTACTGATCATTGCAGAATCAGCATTGACAGTTTTTGGAATATTGTCATCATAACGGAAAAATATCTGTATATTTTTCCTCTCAGCCTCAATCTTTATTACATCAATACGCTGCTGAAAAATACTAATTAAATCTACAGGCGATAGAATTGGCTTACATTCCTTTGCCTCAAATCGAGAAAACTCTAAAAAATCACCTATTAACATTTGTAGTTTTTGCAGCTCTTCTTTTTGCATTTCGAGATAATCTTTTTGCTCACCTGTAAGAGGTCCAGCTTTGTAAGACAAAAGTCTTGAAAGAAAGCCCTGAGCAATAATTACAGGGTTTTTCATATCATGGGCAAACATGGAGAGTATATTTTTTCTCTCTCTTTCTAATTTTATAGATTCAGTTATATCCTCAAATATAATAACCACACCTCCTAAAGGGTCCTTAAAAGGGCTTATATTGACCCTGAATGTCTGCCTTGTAGGGGAGTGAAGTATTATCTCTTTTTGTTCATGCTGAAGCAGAGAATAACCCGATAGCCATGGCAGAAGCTGAATTATATCAGCGTTAATTGCATTAGATTTTTTTATGTTTGTCATTAGCTCCATTGACTTATTCCAGTATTTAACATTTAAAGTTGAATCAATAGTTACAACCCCAATAGGGGTGCTTTCGAGTATGTTCTCAGTAAATTCTTTGAGATATGAGAGATCTCTATTAGCATCAGAGAGTTCTTGACGAGACAGCCTCAAGCTTTCTGTAATATGTTTTAAGGAGTCTGAAAGTTCTCCTCTATCTTGTTCAGTTAAAATAAGACGGTTTTCAAAAATAATAGAAGCCATAGAGGTTCCTATCGCCCCAGATAAGAACTTTTCAGCCTCATGCCTCAACTCTAAGAGTTCTATAGAGGAAATATCTTCCCTTTTTTTATTCTTTCTATTTAAAAAATCATCTATGGCTTTCCTGGCTTCTATAGTTCCAAGATATTGAGATAATATATTTTCAATATCATTTATATTATATGAACCAGCAAGTCCAGGCTGCCGAGCTTTATCATAAGACTCTACAAAAATATATGATTGTATTTCTTCTTCTTTTGACTGGCGGGTAAAAACTGAGACACCAATGAAAAAAACTATATTAAAAAGTAAACTCCAAAAGATCGCATGTGTCCATTTTTCTAATCCAGTTATTCCAAAAAGACTTTTAATATTGAAAAACTCAGAGTTGGCGAGTTGATATATGAAACTTGCTTCTCTTATTATTCCTACTTCTATCAAAGCAGGAATAATAAGTGTATAGAACCAGATAATGAAGCCTGCAATCAGTCCTGCTATAGCACCTTTTTTTGTGCCTCGTTTCCAATAAAGCCCAATTAGAAAAGATGGAGCAAACATAGATACGGCAACAAATGATTTGAGTCCAATATCCACAAGGGCATATAAATCCCCGAATGTTATAGCAGCAAGATAGCCTAAAAAAATTACAAAAAGAATAACCAGCCTTTTTATATTGAGAATAATTGCATGGAATTTTGGCAAATTCTGAAACCTTAAAAGAGCAGGCATTACAATGCTGTTCATAACCATTGTGCTCAAAGCAAGTGATTCAACTATAACCATTGCAGTGGCTGCAGAAAAACCACCAATGAAAACAAATAAAGAAAGATATTTCTCTCCCTGACTCAAAGGCAGAGTAAGAACAAAATAATCAGCCTCCTTGTAGCTTCCCCCAAGAAGTAGTCCTCCATATGCAATAGGCAATACAAAAATGTTTATCAAAAACAGATAAAGTGGAAACATCCATACCGCTTTTGTTATATGGTTTGTGTTGTAGTTTTCAACTACTGCCATATGGAATTGTCGAGGTAGAAAAATAATTGCCATCATGCACAGATAATTAAGGGCAAACCACTCAGTATATCCCACCCCTAAAGAGAGTAGGTGTTGGAATTCAGATGCTTTAATTTTATCTAAGATGTCATCAATACCTTCAAAAAGCCCATAACTCACAAATAACCCAACAGAGATAATTGCAGCAAGTTTAATTATAGACTCAAAAGCAACTGCAAAGACTAATCCACTCTGCCTTTCTGATGATACAAGTTTTCTTGCACCAAAAATAATAGCAAATGCAGCAAGAAGAATAGTAATAAAGAAACCTACTGCAAACCCACCTGCTTGTTCTCCTGAAATAAGAAGAAAGGTAGTTATTATCGCTTTGATCTGCAAGCCGATATAAGGTGTGATACCTACAACTGCAATAATTGTGACGATAGCAGCTAAGAAGAGGGATTTACCGTATCTTGCCCCAATAAAATCGGATATTGTCGTAATACTGTTTGTCTTTGCAATAGTAACGATTTTTTTCAAAATAATAAGCCATAAAACAGCCATAAGGGTTGGGCCTATATAAACAGTAAGAAAACTTAACCCAGTCGTGGCAGCCTTTCCAACACTCCCATAAAATGTCCAAGATGTGCAATATACTGCTAATGAAAGTGAATAAATATAAGGATTATTGACAAGACTCCTGCCTTCTTTCTCTCTCTTTTCAGCATAATATGCCATAACAAAAAGTATGAGCATATAAAAACAGATGAGCAGAAAAACGCTCAAAGTTGTAAACATTAGTCAGCACCTTAAAATATTATTTTGCAATCTAAATGAAAAGCTCTATTTTAAGAACCTCAATTAATAGTATAATAATATCACTCTTTTGAGACTATCGCAATATTAGTTAAGTGTAATGAGCTGCAAAGCAAGTCTTATCAACTTTTTTCATAAATTGTATTCGTTCTATGGAGAACAAAAATGGTGGCCTGCTGACACACCCTTTGAGGTTGCAATCGGAGCAATCCTTACACAAAATACAAATTGGTCAAATGTAAAGAAGGCAATTGATAATCTTAAAAGAGAGGAACTCTTGAATCCTCAAAGTTTAAAGCATATCTCTATAGAGAGACTTTCAGAGGTTATAAAGCCATCTGGATATTATAGAATCAAAGCTAAAAGGATAAAAGCATTTATTGATTTTCTATTTGATTACTATTATGGTAACCTAAAAATTATAAAAGAACAAGAGACAAATAATATAAGGTCGCAATTGCTATCAATTCATGGCATAGGGCAAGAGACTGCAGACTCAATATTGCTCTATGCCTTTGAAAAACCGGTCTTTGTAGTTGATTCTTACACTAAAAGGGTAATCTCAAGGCATAAAATATTAAATTATAATTCATCATATAAAGAATTTCAGGATTTATTTCATAACGAATTAAAACAAGATGTTCAATTATATAATGAATATCATGCCCTTTTTGTCAGGGTAGGCAAAGATTACTGTAAAACCAAACCATTATGTGATGGCTGTCCCTTGTCTTTAGATAGAAAATAAAAGCTTGAGATGTAAATTCCCTACTATATTTCTCTACAATTATATAGTTCCAACTAATAATTCTTTGACCTTTTTAGGAACAATGAGATAAGTTAATTAATATATACCATGATATTAATCTACCGCTCAATTTTAAAAGAATTACTCATATTTATCCTCTTATCAATTCTTTTCCTGAATTTCTCATTAATGATGGAAAAGCTTGTGAAAATAACAAGAATGCTCGCAGGAGTGGGATCTTCTTTCTTAGACATCGCCACTATTATCTTCTATCTTCAACCTGAAAAATTAATTATAACTATTCCAGTAGCTCTTCTACTTTCTGTTTTATTAGTGTATGGCAGGATGTCATCTGATAATGAATTAACCATCCTCCAGAATGCAGGCATGACATTTCTTAATATCTCTAAGCCTGTAATATATCTGGGGATCATGTGCTTTCTAATTAGCATTTCAATGAGTTTTTATCTCGGACCTAAAGGCAGTACTCTCTTAAGAGAAAAGGTATCAGAGATTCTTACAAAAAGGGCTGCACTTACAATTGAAGAAGGCGTCTTTAATACAGCCTTTAAAGATATTATTATTTTAATCAAAGAGAAGCCTTCTGAAAATAAATTGAAAGGATTACTAATTTTTGATGATAGACAAAAAGATGAACAGAGGGTCATTTTTGCAAAAGAAGGTGAAATTGCATTGCATGGCGAAGGCATAAGCTTTGCTCTTTTGAAGGGTCAAATTTATATCTTTAAAAAGACAACCATTACGGAAATTAATTTTGAAAGATATCAGTTCATGTTAATTCCTTCTATCACGGGTTTTGGAAAAAAAAGAAGTGAGATGACCCCAATTGAATTATTACAGGCATCCAAGTCTGAACCCGAACAAAAAATCAGATATATAATAGAACTTCACCGAAGGCTTTCTTTGCCTGCGTTGTGCTTGTTAATAATCTTTTTAGCACCTCCGCTCTCTCTGCTCGCCGGAAAATCCGGAAAGTTAGGTGGGCTTACTATAGGCTTAGCCGTTTTTGTAGTATATTATTCGATATTGCTATATGGTGAAAACCTTGCTAAAACTGAAAAAATACCTGATTTTGTCGGTGCTTGGATGTCTTTTGTAGTATTAACAATTTTTTCAATAATATTATTTCACAAAATAAGCCGAAGATAAATTTAATATCATTTATGCTGATTATACAAAAACTATATATTAAAGATTTTTTAAGAGTTTTTATTATTTTAAGTCTTGGAATTTCTCTTATTTTCAGCATTATCAGTCTTATAGATAAAATTGATGATTTTGTATCTGCTGAGGGGGCTTTCTTCATTCTTTTAACATACACCATATACAACACTCCTAAATATTTTAATTATATATTGCCTATGTCTATTCTCTTAAGTAGCCTTTTTATATTTTCTCAGGCAGCAAATCGAAGAGAAATAGTTGCTATTAAGTCTGCAGGGGCAAAAATAAGCCGTATTTTCCTGCCATTTTTGATTATCGGTATTTTATTATCCCTATTCAGCTTTTTTCTGAGTGAGATAGTAATACCTGCCCTATCAAAGGAGATTCAATCAATTAAGAATCAATTGACTAAAAAAGGTTCTAATATCACATTTAAAGAAGGGTCAGTTTTTATGAAAGGTAAAGACGGTTCTATAGTTAGAATCACCCTTTATCTTGATGATAAAGATATATCTCATGGCGTGAGTATATATAAATATGATGAAGAAGGGCTCAAAGAGAAGATTGATGCTGAAGTAGGACAATGGGATGGACAGTCATGGATACTAAAGAATGTCAATATTTTCAATGTCTTAGATGGAAAATCTATATTTGTTAAGGAAATATATGCAGACCAGATCGAGTCACCTAAGATTCTTAAAAAACAGATATTGAAATCTGAAGAGATGACAATAATTGAACTCATTCAATATGATAGAAGACTTAATCGTGCAGGATTTAAAAATCCCAAGTTAGTTGTAGATATAAGTTCAAGATTTTCTTATCCATTGATAAACTTTTTTATGATAATACTTGGATTGTCCCTCTCAATAGGAGCTGAAAATAGATTGGTGCAAAAAGTTCTATCTGAAAAGCTCAAAGGGAAACAAACCTCAGGAGGCGGTGTTTTCATCGCAGGTCTTGGACTTTTATTAAGTCTTATTTATTGGTTAGGACACTCATTCTTTCTATCGCTTGGTTATGCAGGAACAATTAGCCCTGCTATTTCAGCATGGATTATGCCTATTTTTTTCGCAATATGCTCAATCTATCTTTATAGGCAAATTCCTGAATAATTACTTTGTAACGAAGAAGAAAATGATAAGATTTAGCTAATGCTCTTATGATAAGGTGTAACCAAGCTTGATTTGAAAAAAAGATAACATTTCTTAATTATAAAATATTAATTCAGGAGGACAATTTATGTCAGATTATCCCGATTATGAAAGAACAAGCATCTGTAGCTTTTTGTGCGAGAAGGATTGTTCTAATGTGTGCTGCAATGGTGCAACACTCATAACAATTGATGAGATAAAAGATTTTTATGAAATCTTCCCTATCTATATTGGATTTAGAAAATATTCACCTTTAAGCAAAGAACATAGAGCATTCTTAAAGAATATTGGTGGAGAGATTGATGATTATTATATTGTCGGAGATTTTATAGCTGGAAACAGATTTAAAAAGTCTTGTATAGCTCTTGATGAAGACCATTTATGTAAACTGCATAAAGAAGGCAGGAAACCCTTGCAGTGCCGTATAGTGCCTTTTTGCGCCATATATCCTGAAGATATGCAGGATATTATATTTGGACAACAGAGGCAAACTAAATTTGCTAAATGTGAAGGCTACAAAGAAAAAGCAGAAGTAGATACAACAGTATGGAAGCAAGGTTCATTTTCAGAAGATTCACTAAGAGATGCTTTTTTTGACTTTCAAAGAGGATTAAATAAACAGTCTCAATTTATGAAGGAGATTTTATTGTCTATTTATAAGGAAAACTACTTCAAGGATTTCATGGAAGGAGAAGGGGTATTAGAAATGCCAATTCCTGTCCCCATTCTTTTTAATGTGCTTGAAGATGCTGGTTTTTCTGATAAAGAATCACTCCACTTTATCATCTCACAGGCTAAAATATGCAAAAAGGAGCTAATCGAAGATGGGAATGTTGAAAACACAGTCATTGAGGACTGGTTTAATGAACTTAATGAGTTAATAAGTGCATATAATGAGTTTGTTAATAAAAAAAGTGAATGAACAAAGCCTGCAAGCTTGCTCTGCTTATATTCAGTTTGCTTTTTGAGGGTTCAAGTTTGCGGCTTGAACCCTTTAGTTAAGTTTAACCTAAATTGAGCGATTCTTATAACAAACCCAGTAGGGGCGAGGCGGTGCCTCGCCTAATTGAAAATTCAAGATTCAAAATAC
>DYHD01000061.1 GCA_020724365.1 Thermodesulfovibrio yellowstonii
TTTAGAGAGCCGAGGGAGCTTCTTCAAAAATCGGGCTGCGAGATAGTGGAGATGTTCGAGTCGGACGTCTGCTGCGGGATGGGAGGCTCATATTCTCTTAAGTTTCCGGAGGTGTCAAAACCCATCTTGCAAAGGAAACTTAAGAACATTAAAGACACAGGGGTTGATACAGTTGTTATGGACTGCCCCGGGTGCGTTATGCAGATACGAGGGGGATTTGACAAAGAAGTCTCCAAAATAAAGGTTAAGCATATAGCAGAGATTTTAAGTGAAGATATTTAGGAAGTTAAATTCAGGAGGCTTGTATGAAATTTTTTAGATTTAGCAATTTCTATCAAGGTCGTCTTAATAAGGGTGATGAATTGATTGCGGCGTTAACCAATCATTTAAAAGAAAAGAATATTAAATCAGGCTTGATACTGGGTATAGGGGCAGTATCATCAGCGAAGCTCGGCTATTTCAATGCTGATACTAAGAAATATGAAGAAGAACTTTTTAATGAAAATATGGAAATTATTTCCTTAAGCGGGAATATCTCCATTAAGGATAATGCGATATTCCCCCATATACACGCTGTATTGTCAAAAAGGGATTTCTCAGTTGCAGGCGGACATCTTTTTTCTCCAACTATAGTTTATGCTTTTGAATATCAGATATATGAATTTACTGGCGAGCCATTGATAAGGCAGTTCGATGAAGAAACAGGTTTGTATCTCTGGAATGAATGATTTAACGTTGCTTAATGCGGACGCCGTCTTTGATAGTCTCATCTGGATGTGCGATAACCATATCATCTTCATTAAGCCCTGAAACAATCTCTGCCACCAGCCCTGTCCGCTGGCCGATTTCAACCTTTCTCAGATGTGCCCTGTTATTCTGAACAACAAATACTGCCCAGTCTTTATCCTTGCGAAAGAGGGCGCCGGCAGGAATTTGAAGAATGTCCTTTCCCTCCCAGATGACGAATCGTGCATCTACCCTGTATCCGTCGCCGAGCCTCTGCCAGCTTTCAGGAGGCGAAATAATGTCAGCTACGACGAGCACTCTCTGCTCCTCCACTCCGAGGGCTGAGATCTTCGTAAATCCTGCAGGCTCTATAACCCTAACCTTTCCAGAAAGGGCAGGGTCGCCACCCCATCTCTCAAAAAGCACTGTAGTTCCTGTCTTTATCTTCACTGCATCTGCTGAAAGGACTTCCACCTTAACCTCCAGCTTGATAGGGTCGCCTATATCAATCATCGGCTCTCCTGAGTTTACTACCCCTTCACTCTCGCGGTGTATCTTGAGGACACGTCCATCAACAGGAGTGCGTATTGCAACAGCGCGGGTATGATTCATTGCTCCTTCAGCTGAGTACCGGAGTGCACTTCGGGCCTTATCAAGCTCAAAGCGCGCAACCTTCACAACAGCCTCCGCAGAAAGAAGATTTGCCTCTGTGCGCTTTGCCTTTGATTCAGTCTGTTCCAGCGCATCCTTTGATATATAGCCCTCCTCAAAGAGCTTTTTTATGCGCTCGAGGTTTGACTTTGAATACTCTGCATTTGCTGAAGCTGCACGGGCATTCTCCTCTGCTGCTTTCAGTGATGCCTCTGCTGCTGCAACAGCAGCCTCAGCCTCTGCTTGGCTCCTCGGGTCAAGGACAGGAGACCTCAGAGGTTCAAGCATGACTACAACCTGCCCCTTTTTAACAATGTCTCCCACATTCAGCTCAATACGCCGCATGAATCCAGAAACAGGTGCCGATATGATAAATCGGTCTTTTACCCTTGTCTTTCCTTCTTCTTCTATCGTGACCGTCAATGTCCCACGTGATACCTTCGCAGTATCAACAGACACAGGCCTTGGCATAAAACCATAAATAATTGTAAGTATTACAGCCATTGAAATTGCACTTACAATTATCCATCTGCTTTTTGGCATTTTACTCCTTTGCCTTCAGTGCTGACACAAGGTCAAGGCGGTCAAGCCTGTACTGAACAATCAAACCTGAAACACAGGCAGATATAACTACAACTGCAGCTGCAAGAGAATAAGTAGCAGGCTCAACTACAGCAGGTATCCTGAATAGGTCAGAACTCAAAGCTATTGCTATATAATTACAAAGCCCCTTTCCAAGAATAAACCCAAGGGGAATAGCAGCAAGGGTGAGAAGTCCAAGCTGCCCTAAAAATATGTAAGAGATCTCTGCGCGTGTATAACCAAGCACCCTGAGGCTGGCGAGTTCATGGCTCCGCTCTGCCAGTGCTATTCTTGCGCTGTTATACACAACTCCAAAGGCAATAGTCCCTGCAAGGATGCTGGTCACAAAAATGAAGAATAGGAGCGTCTCAGCCCATGCTTCATAGAAATTTCTTATCTCATCTTCCCTCACAACAGTGCCAACCACATGGGGCATGTCAATAAGTCTTCTGTATATCTCATACTGATAAAGTGAGTCAACAGAGAGATAGACACCTGAGATGGCATTACCTTCTCTCATGAGCCTGTTGAGGGCAGATAAATCCATATAGCCTCGCAGACCTATGTATTCTTTGATAAGCTTAACTACAGGCACTTGGCGCACAGGCCTGTCTCCTTCCAATACTTCCACTGTAAGCATATCTCCTGGCCTGATACCGAGGATATGGCCAAGATAATCAGTGAGCACTATACCATCAGGTGGAAGATGTATTGGCTCTAAATTCATATCAAGGATAAAACGAAGACTATTGTCCGCCTCTATGCCATAGATAGAAGTTAGATAACTAATGTGTCCAAATCTGAGCCGGGCAGGGACTGACCTAAATACCTCTGCATGTTCAATGCCTGTAATGCCTTTTAGTTCATAAACCGCTTTTCTTGAAGTAGGCTCAACAAAGGTAACAGTTATATCCTCCTTCTGTGATAGTCTGAACTGCACATTTGCCATGAAGTCAAAAGCATCCTGAACAAATGTGCCTGCAATCATTATAGCACAGGAAAGGGAAATGCCCGTGATTGTGAGAAACGACTTTATCGGACTTCTTCCTATATTGCGGATGATCATCCTGGTTGGCTGGGAGAACAAAGGCCCGAGGCCGATGCGTTCAATTATTGTTTTTCTGTAGCGCGCAGGCGGTTCCGGCTGCATTGCCTCTGCAGGAGAAAGTATTGCTGCTTTCCAGACTGAATTAATAGTACTAACAAGTGCTGCTCCAATAGTGATAACCGATGCAATAATGACAACAGATAGTTTTAGCTCATATATTAAATATGGGAAACGATAGAACTCCATATATATCTCGCCAAGCCCTTTACCAAACCATACACCCACAGCAATCCCGCCGGCAATGCCGATGAGGACGATGAGAAGAACTAGTTTTATATAATGGAGGCCTATGATACGGTTGCTATAGCCAAAGGCCTTGAGCGTGGCTATCTGCCCGCGCTGGAGGCTTATAGTTCTGCTGATAACCACATTGAGCAGAAAGGCAGTAACAGCAAGAAATATAGCCGGAAATATTTCTGCGCTTCTCTGGAGCGCCTTGAGCTCTTCACTGAGAAAGCGATGTGATATCTGGTCTTCCCTGCCATATGAGCCTAGTCCGCCGTAGCGGTCTATGAGGCCATCAAGCTGGATGATTATATCGTTTAGCATTGCATCATCAGAGATGGTCAGTGCTACATCATTGAATGCGCCTTCCATGTCATAGAGAGCACTCAGGGCATTTCTTCCCATCCATAAAATTGCGTAACGCTTGTAGTCAGGGATTATGGCGCCTGGTCTTGCCTGAAAGATGAATTCAGGAGAAAGAGCAGTGCCAACAATAACTAGAGTCTTCCATCTACCATTGATGACGGCGCCAAAGCTGTCGCCGAGCTTAAATCTGTGCGCCTCTGCAAATGCCTCGCTCACAACTACTTCATTGTCTTTCCATGGGTCAACCATCCTGCCCTCCCTGATATAAAGCTTGTTCAAAAGAGGACTGCCGATATCGGGCACGGAAACCAACCTGGCTGTTACAGGCTCTGGAAAGCCCTTTATATCCAGCTTTACATCAGCAGCGACACGAGTCTCAACTTGTTCCACGCCTGGTATTTCATTGATACGGTTTTTCAGGACTTCCGGCGCACGTTTTAATGATGCAAATACCTCTGCAAAGCCATAGTCTTTATAAAACTTATCCTTTGTGATATTCAGTGAATCCATTACACTTGTCAACATGACATAAGCGGAGACACCGCTTGCAATGACAAGGGCAATGGCAAAAACCTGACCCCTCATCTTCCATAAATCTCTCCAGAGTTTTCGGTCCAGCGATTTCATATGCTCACCATCTTATCTCTCTCGGAGATTTTTTCACAATATTTCTGGCAATCTCAGAAATAATGCCATTACTTAGATGTACCACACGGTCTGCCATTCCGGCGATATCAACATTATGGGTGATGATAACTGTAGTGGTGCCGAGTTCACGATTAACCCGCTCAAGTGCCTCAAGCACTACAATACCAGTTGCAGAATCAAGGGCGCCGGTCGGCTCATCACAGAGCAGCACCTCCGGGTTTTTGGATATTGCACGAGCTATTGCCACACGCTGTTGTTCACCACCCGATAACTGGGAAGGAAAATGGTCAAGCCTTTCACTAAGCCCTACTAATGTAAGGGCATCCTCGGGCTTCATCGGTCTTTTTGCTATATCAGTGACAACAGCAACATTCTCATGGGCAGTGAGACTCGGAATGAGATTATAAAACTGAAAGACAAATCCCACATGAAAGCGCCTGTATTCTGTAAGTTCATGTTCTGTTGCCGCAGTGATTTCCTTGCCGCGATATATAACCTGCCCGGATGTGGCTGTATCAAGTCCGCCGATGATATTAAGGAGAGTCGATTTGCCGCTGCCTGAAGGCCCGAGCATTACAATGATTTCCCGTGGATAGATTTCCAGATTCACTCCACGCAGTGCCTGCACAGTAACTTCTCCCATTCTATAAATCTTTGTTAGGCCGACAACCTTGAAAATGACATCATCTTGACTAAAAGAAAGATTTGCTTGTTGTATATGTGCATTATTCATAAATTATAATCATAAAGGCTACAATTTATTTATGCTTAAGCTAAAAAAGCTATAGACTATTTAATAATTTAAGGGATTTCGATTATTATATCAAGGCTATTGATTAGTTTTAATATTTCTTTATGCTAATAAGTCACATAAAGTTTAGGTTAAAATCATATGATGTCCAAATAATAGTTAAGCATCTTGAAAAATTTATTTTGCACTAATATAAGTTAAAATATTACTAAAAAATGGAGGGAACCGATATGGCAGAAAAATTAAGCTATGAGGAGTTTGTAAGAAAGGCTATAGTCAGCCTAAGAAGAGATGGATATAAGGGAATACACACCGTTTATTCAGGTTTCAATGAGGCATTTAAGAAATATTTTGATGGAGAAGATCCTATCAAAATAACCAACCAACTCGCACAAGAAGGAAAAATAGCTTTAAGACCTGTCAAAGGTGGTGTCATGTTATATTTACCAGAAGATGCTCCTGCATCAAGGACTAAGGGAGAGGATATCTTGAAAAAAATGGGACTTTAGTAGATAGGTTTTTATCACAAGGAAGTATCAATGAGATTAGGGATTTTCGGTGGAACATTTAACCCCATTCATTACGGACATTTAAGGGCAGCTGAAGAGGCAAGGTTTAAAAATGGTCTCGATAAGGTCATATTTATTCCTTCTGGGAATCCACCATTGAAGGCATCAGAGTTAGCGGATATCCCTGCGAGATATCTGATGACGCAACTTGCAATCGCCTCGAACCCTGACTTCATTATATCAGACATGGAACTTAGATGTACCGACAAATCATATACTGTAAAAACTATTACATCCCTCAAGGAAATTTATCAAAGCGAAGAACTATTTCTGATTCTGGGAATTGATGCCTTTTTGGATATGCAAGCGTGGCTGCAGCCTGACAAAATAATTGAAATTATAGATTTTATTGTAGTTGCAAGAGAGGGTTATAATTTCTCAAGTATTATAGAATCACCTTATATTAAACATGATGAGTCATTTAAAGATATCATTCTTAATGCTGGATCATTTTTTAATGATAATCGTTTGATCAATCTAAAATTAATTAGCGGACGAAAAATAACCCTTACTGAGATAACCCCTATTGGTATATCCTCAACCCATATCAGAAATCTAATTAAGAATAATAAAAGCATTAGATACCTTTTACCTGAAAAGGTCGAGGCATTCATATATGAACATACCTTATACGGAAGTCAAAAATGAATATGCTTTCTCTTACTAATCTTCCCGAAGCAATTATAAATAACATCGAAGAATCAATCTTTTTGTTCGATATCGAGGGAAAGCTCATTTTCTTGAATAAAGCTGCAGAGGAATTTGTTGGCTCTCCAGAAAGTCTGGTTTATAAAAAGCACTATTCTGAATTATTTAATCAGTTAAATGATGTTGTTATACTTGTACAGAAAACCCTAATCGAAGGGAGGCTGTTTAATTGCAAAGATATCTCGATAGAAAGTGAACAGAACATAAAGATAGACTTATATCTCTATCCCTTTTATTCAAATAACCGATTAGATGGTGTAATTGTATGCATAAGGCAAAACAGCTCTCTTATTGAAAGAGCAGATGACTATCACTTTGATTCCTTGCTTTTTTTACTTGCCACAATTGCTCATGAAATTAAAAACCCATTAAGCGGCATTAAAGGGGCTGCGCAATTATTAAAAAATGAGATAGTTAATAATGAAGCAAGGCAATATATTGATATTATAATCAAGGAAACTGATAGGTTAAATCGCATTTTATACGATTATCTTTCAATATCAAGAAAACCAGTATTTAATGAAGTCAATATACATGAAGTTCTTGAACATGCAATGAAGATAATGGAACCTATAATCAAGGAAAAAAAGATAATTATTTATAAGTCTTACGATCCAAGTCTCCCTAATATCAGAGGAGATGCAGGCAAGCTCTTGCAGGTTTTTATTAATTTAATAAAAAATTCTATTGAATCAATGGAAGATTCAAGACGAAGTAAGAGATTTTCAATTTTTACTAAACCTGCAAATGAATATGTCATTCTTTATGACAGCTATTACACCAACAACTCTCATTTAAAACCAAAAAAACAGAGATGGATAATAATAAGCTTTGAAGATACAGGAAAGGGCATCCTGCATCAAGAATTGAAAAAGATATTCCTACCTTTTTATAGTAAGAAAAAAGGCGGAACAGGGTTAGGATTAGCACTCTCTCAAAAAATAATAAAAGATCACGGCGGAGTTATAATGGCAAAGACTAAGAAGTCAAATAAAGGTGCTATATTCAATGTTTATTTGCCTTTCTAAGTATTAAGTCTGCTGTTTTAGAGTTTTTATAGCTGTAAAAAGCAATGTTGCACTCTTTAAAATATATAATCTGGTGGTTATTTATGGATAGAAAGATATTAGTAATAGACGATGACGAGAGCATAACATGGGTAATAAAAAAGGCTTTAGAGCCTCTGGGATATGATATAGAAGAAAAAAACACTTTAAAGGCTGGATTGGAGGTAGTCGAAAAATACAAGCTTATATTACTTGATCTAATACTTCCTGACGGCAATGGAATAGATGCTTTAATGAATATAAAGGTTTTCAATCCTGATGCCCTTGTTATTATAATAACAGCTCATGGAAGGATGGAAAGCGTCATAAACGCTATGAAAGAAGGAGCTTATGACTATATAGAAAAACCCTTTGATATAGATGAATTAAAGATTACTATTGACAGGGCTTTTAAAGATATCCTTATTAGAGAAGAACTTATTAATCTTCGTAAGGGCAAGGATGAAACATCTTCTTCTTTGATTATCGGTAAAAGCCGCCAAATGCTTAAGGTATTCAAAGAAATTGGCAGGATCGCCACAAAAGATATCACTGTTCTTATAACAGGAGAGAGTGGCACAGGTAAAGAGCTTGTAGCAAGGGCAATTCACTTCAATAGTAGCAGGAAATTCGGTCCTTTTATTGCCATAAACTCAGCATCTATCCCTAAGGAATTGCTTGAGGCAGAACTTTTTGGATGGGAGAAGGGTGCTTTTACTGGTGCTTCTGAAAAGAAAATTGGCAAGATCCAATCTGCTGATTCTGGAACTTTTTTTCTAGATGAAATATCAGAATTAGATATTGAACTTCAGGCAAAATTATTAAGATTTATTCAGAACAATGAATATAGCCCGATAGGGAGCAATAAAGTCATTAAGGCTGATGTAAGAATACTAGGAGCAACTAATAAAGACCTCATGGAATATGTTAGAAAAGGATTATTCAGGGATGATCTTTATTATCGTTTAAATGTTATTCAGATTAAGCTTCCCCCTCTTAGAGAAAGAAAAGAAGATATCTTGCTTCTTGCAAATCATTTCTTAAGTGAATCTATTAAGTTATTTGACCTGCAACCCAAGAATTTCTCAAAAGATGCTGAAAAGGCAATGCTCGAGCATGAATGGATAGGTAATGTGCGAGAGCTTGAAAATACTATCAAAAGAGCCTGCCTCCTATCAAAAGGAAGCTTGATAGAAAGAAAAGATATATTAATTGATGATTATAACTCATATCCTATCAAGAAAATACTCGAAGATAAATTAAATGGAATATTAAGCAAAATGATAAGGGTTGAAAAATCGAATCTATATGAGATGCTTTTATCAGAATTTGAAAAGGCGCTTTTTTCAATTATTTTGGAGGAAACAAATGGAAATCAACTGAAGGCTGCCAAGATGCTTGGTATAAACCGCAATACTTTAAGCAAAAAGATTAAACTTTATAAGTTAAATTCCATTGATAAATAAATGTGTTTGAAATCCTATCTCTGTTTTTAGGTATTAATTCTGGTTTGATTTTATTGCTATTATTATGTTATTAATAAAAACTCTATGCCCTTTTCAGATAAAGGGCTTTAAATCCATATAGAGGTGTCTAATGAATATTTATGAAAATGTTGTAATAATTAATCCTTCCTTAAGCGAAGATGATTTAAAATCAACTCTTGATAAAATCTCAGAACAAATCATTAAATCAGGCGGCGAGGTATTAAAGATTGAAAACTGGGGCAAGAGAAAACTATCGTATGAATTGAGCAAACAGAAAATGGGGTTTTATTCGATGATCCTTTTTAAGTCTCCAACTGCCTTTATAAAGGATCTCGAATATTATTACAAAGTCTTTGACCCTATAATGAAATACATGATTATCAGGCTCACAAAGAAACAGATTGACTCTCTGCCACAGGAATTACTTGGGATTCCTGTCACAACACAAGAATTATCATCTTCGGTTGAGCCGGAAGTATAGAAATGTTTAACAGAATTATCTTAATAGGTAATCTCACTAAAGATCCTGATGTACGTTATACTCCCAGTGGCACCCCTGTAACTACTCTATCTATTGCTGTGAACTCAAAGTTTAAACAAGGAGATGAAACAAAAGACGAGGTGCTATTTACAGATATAGTTGTTTTTGGTCGTCAGGCAGAGAGCACAGGACAGTATCTAAATAAGGGCAATCCTGTTTTGGTAGAAGGAAGGCTAAGAGAACGAAGATGGGAGTATGAAGGTCAGAAAAAAAATAAATTTGAAGTAGTAGCAAACAATATCAAATTTCTGCCCAAAAGAGACCAAAGGCAGTCGGGAACTGGATCAAATATCCATGATCTAACACCACCGGATGAATTTTCAGAAAATGAACCGTTTTAAATAAAGGAGGCATATTTTGCAAGTAAGGAGATTTCAAAGACGTAAGTTTTGTAGATTTTGTGCTGATAAAGTTGCTTTTATAGATTACAAAGATATAAAAACTATTAGAAGTTATATTACAGAACGAGGCAAGATTCTTTCAAGAAAAATGACTGGTACATGCTCTTTGCATCAAAGAGAATTGACAACTGCTATTAAAAGGGCCAGAACAATAGCTTTAGTTCCATTTATGGAAAGGTAATATGCGAATACCCAAAAATTGGGTGCCTATCTTGGCAAAAAAAATTATTGAGAATCTCATATCAAAAGATATGATCGAGACTTCCGTGCCACCCAAGAATCTTATTGAGATGACGGAAAAGTTAATTATGGAGGAATTGATAGTTGAAGAAAAACTCAATGAAGAGGTTCGGCAGTTGCTCAAAAAGTATGAATCTGAGATTCAAAGAGGGCGTCTGGATTACCGTAAACTATTCGAAATGACCAAACATAAGCTTATCAAAGAGAGAAATATTATTTTATGATGCTTTCTGACAACAAAGTTAATGTTTTGACAAACAAACTGCTAACAGAATTAATAGGCAGCAAGCTGATAACACCTAAACAAAATGAGATAGTCTTAAGAAAAGAAATAAAGAAAATAATTGTTGATGAGTTAAAAATAGGCGAAAGAATTGATAGTATAGTGAGATCAAAACTGCAGTCATTATCTCGGAAAATTGTCGAAGGCAGCATGGAGTGGGATATCTTATATAAGAAATTGTATGAAGAAGAAGAACTAAAACAGGGGAGAAGATAATAGAATTTATTTCTGAAATTAACTTAAAGAGAGAAAAGCAAATAGCACGTCTGCTTAGGAAAACAGGCTGGTGGAAGAGAAAATGTTCAGCAGGTAAATGTTATTACTGTAATGCTGATATTCATCCTAAAGATTTAACAATGGATCATATTGTGCCTTTAAGCCGTGGGGGAAAATCAATAAAAATTAATCTCGTTGCATCGTGCAAAAAATGCAATAATAATAAAAAATATTATCTTCCCGTAGAATGGGATGAATATCTTAACTCTTTGCAATAAGTACCGAGCAAAGAGAGTGGGTCACCACCTTCTCTGAGACGCTGCCCATAACAAGCCTTTTTACCCCTGTCCTGCTGTATGTTCCAAGTATAATAAGGTCGCAATTTTTTTCCTTCGCTATTTTTAGAATAACCTCATGAGGTTTGCCTACCGCGGTTATAGGTTCTATAACTAAACCTTGCTTTTGAGCATCTTTTTCGAACCTTTCTATATTTTCCCTTGCCTTTGGTAGTTTGTCATTGGTTAATGCTACTGAAAGCACAAAAAATTTCTTTATATGAGTGCATCGTCGTGCCATGCTAAGCGATTCATTTTCTGCTGCCTTACTATATTTTGTTCCGTCAGTTGCAAGCATTACTATCTCACTTTTAATAGGAGCACCAGCAGGCACTACCAAAACCTTACAAGGGGATAATGCAATAACTTTAGCCGTTACGCTTCCCATCAAGAGCCTCTTTAAGCCGGTCCAGCCCCTTCTACCCATTACGATTACATCAGCATCGCGTTTGATAGCTTCTTCGATAATAATTTGGTGAGGCTTGTCTGTCCTTCTACATACAGATTCAATCTCAACATTTTCATGAGCTGAAAAATCTCTTATATAATCGAAATGAATCCTGCAGTTTAACTCCATTTGTTCCACATGCTCAAGTCCTTCAGTAGCAAACTCTGGGTTGACCTGCAAGACCTGTATAACTGAGAGTTTGGCGCTACAATTTTTTGCTATGAAGATTGCCTCTTTGATCGCCCCTTCACTATATTTTGAGCTATCAGTAGCTAGAATAACAGACTTTAAATCCCCCATATAGTGCTGTTTATGTTCGACTAACATTACTATTAATGACCTCCCGTTTTAAGAATCCCTGATGCTGCAAAGACAAGCACAAGCACCTCAACAAAAGCTATTATGGCGTATATAGTATCCTTTTTTCTGAGAAAAATAGGGATTATTCCAATAAAACATAAGATTGTAATACCTGAAAGGAAGGCTATCCCGACAAAATTTAAGAAGTCGCCTTTATTTATCAAAAATACCCAGTTCCATCCGCCCTCTATATCTGCTGCTTTAAGATATTCAGCTACGGGAAGATGCCATAAGTCTGGAAGAACATTCTTAGGTATATGTGCTGATAATATACCAGTTACATAAAGAAAAAAAGTAAATATAAGCAATGCCAAGCCAAGTTTCATACCTTTTGAGAGCATCAAGGCATATCTAATTTGTTCTTCAGAAGGTTTTGACATTTTGTGAGCATATATATGCCCATATATTTTTTTTAAGTCCATATCCCTAATCCTTTCAGCATAGCTCTTAATCCTGCAAGAAACAACATTGAGATAACAACATTCCTAATGATGGTAGGTTTTGCTTTTGCAAGAAGTTTAACACCTATAATTGAACCAAGCATTATGCCTATTATTGAAGGCACAACCATCATTGGCAGGACAGCGCCATTATTAATATAAATCCATGCTGCTGATGTATCTGTTATTGATAGAAGAAACTTGCTCGTGCCAACTGATACCTTAAGCGGTGCACCCAAAAGTAGATTTAATACTGGAACATTTGCCCAGCCGGCGCCTAAACCAAACATACCAGCCATTAACCCTATAAATATAAAGGTAGCCAAACCTTGAGGTGTCCTATGAATCTTCCAATTAATTGTATGGCCTGTTGAGATTTCATAGTAAACACCATTGATTCTAAGTGCTGTCGAGAGTGCATCAGGCTCTTTAACAATAGGATATTCTGATTTTTTGGCTTTTAGCATTATAGCCACAATGAAAAGTATGCATACTCCAAGCAATATCTGCACAATATTAGTTGGAAGTGCAAGACCTATCATTGCCCCTGCAATTGCACAAATAGAAGCAACTAAGGCAAAAGGTAGAGCAAGTCTTAAATCTGCAAGGTTTTTTATAAGCAAGCTGGGACCCGCTGCAAGCGCTCCTGCAAGGGCAACCAAAAGACC
>DYHD01000062.1 GCA_020724365.1 Thermodesulfovibrio yellowstonii
TTTCTGTCCAGTGGAAAATAGGGCGCACCTCAAGGGTTGTCTTCATTATCCTGAACATAGATATAGTCGGTTTTATTGGCTGATTTGACAATCTTCAGAAACATATTGTTATAACATAATATAGGCTATATGTCATTATTATAATGCATATATATTATTAAAAGTTATACTACAATGTTTGGAATAAAAATATGATATCTAATAAAATCAAGCATTTATAGGTGTTTTAGGAGGGAAGTCTATGGGTAACTGACAAACTCGGGATAAGAAAAGGCAAATTCAGGTTCTAAAATGCTGTTTTTGCCGAGGATATCAAATTATATAATTGCACCGAAGATCATCCCTGATAGTGTAGCAAAAAAGATTACAAGGCAGGTATAGACAATAGTTTTCTTAAAACCAATTGCAGCTTTTAAAACAAGCATATTTGGTAGGCTTAGTGCAGGTCCTGCTAAAAGCAGAGCCAGTGCAGGGCCTTTTCCCATTCCAGAGCCAACCAGTCCCTGAACTATGGGGACTTCTGTAAGTGTTGCAAAATACATAAAAGCCCCCGCAACAGAGGCAAAGAAGTTTGCAAAAAATGAATTGCCTCCCACTAAAGATGCTATATAATTTGAGGGGATAATACCTTCATGCTCTGGTCTTCCGAGCAGAAATCCTGCAGCAAAGACACCAGCAAGCAATAAAGGAAGTATTTGTAAAGCCAAAGCCCATGATGATTGCACCCATTCATTTAATTCAGCCTTATCAAACCATTTAATTAGCATGAATATCAAAGCAATGAAAAAGCTCCCTGTTATCCACCATTTGTGATTATATATGAGGTGCCACAGTCCATCTTGCTCTAAAGGTTTTGACCAGTTAGCAAATACAAGTATAGCTATCAGTGAAAAGATAAGTAAGAAGGTCTTGTAAAATGGACGGTTATTTGTTTCTGCCACAAAATCAAACTCATCTGAAGATTCACGATTTTTTTCTTCTTTTATGAATATCAAATGCATTAGCAATCCAATTAATATGCTGAAAAAAACAGCTCCTATTGCTCTGGCTAATCCAAGTTCAAAACCTAATATTCGAGCAGTGAGAATTATAGCAAGGACACTTATTGCAGGACCTGAATACAGAAAAGCTATAGCAGGACCAAGACCTGCGCCCCTTCTGTATATACTCGTAAATAGAGGAAGGATAGTGCATGAACAGACAGCTAAAACAGCTCCAGATATTGATGCAACACTGTAAGATAATGCTTTATTTGCATTAATCCCAAAAAATCTGACTACAGATAGCTTGCTTATAAAAACTGAAATGGCTCCCGCAATAAAAAAAGCAGGGATAAGGCATAGGATAACATGTTCTTGTGCATACCATTTGGTCAAAGCGAGGGCTTCATAAATGGCATTAGTAAATCTGACATTTTCTATAGGCAGATAAAAAATGAAAAGGAAAACAGCAATTACTATTAAAAACTTAAGCCATTCATTCATTAACAAATAATCTGAGGGTTAAAGTTATACTTGATTAACTGTGATAATCTTTGTTTTGTTTTTTCTAAAATCTCCAAGCCTTTTTTTATCTTCAACCACTAAATTACCTTCCATTCTGTCAATCGCTGATAAAATCAGAAATCTCCTGAATAGATCTGAATTGTCAATTTGGTAATGAACCCACTTGCCTGCCTTTCTATCTTTTATTAGTCCTGCTTCTTTAAGCACCGCAAGATGAAAAGAAACTTTTGGTTGAACCATATTTAAAGCTGAAAAAATATCGCAGACACAGAGTTCACCATTTTCAAGCAGCTTTAATATCCTCAATCTTGTCTCATCTGACAGGGCTTTGAAAATGCACAAAAGTTGTTCCGTACCTATAATTCTTCTTTTCTCAATTCTTTGACCTTATCTTGAGATGGAAGCGGTTTGCCTTTGTATTTAATCTTTCCGTTTATCATAATGGCAGGTGTGGCAGATGTGTTTTTCATGATCTCCATTATATCTGTAATCTTTTTAATTTCTGCATTAATCCCAAGCTCATGAACCGCAATTCTGACCATATCTTCCACTTTGTGGCAGTTCACACAGCCGGGACCAAAAACTTTAATTTCCATAAATGACTCCTTACGATATGAATATTAATCTTAAACAGGATGTGAACCATAATATTCATCTTTATAATCGCAGATTACCTGAGCATTCGCCTCTGCTTTTGCACCTTGTGCAAATTTTCTCATCTTTGTCAAAGTAAAACCACTCAAGCTTTATTGTCCTTATAATATACTCATTATAATTAATTATTTTTATATTTTGAGGTATCACACGAAATATTTTTATAATTATGCCTTAATTATATTGACTAATAAGGCAATCTTAAATATTCAAATTATATTAAGTATAAAATAAATTTTATATTATTTCAATTCATAGTTTATCATGTCAACTACTGAATTTGCCAATAAAACTTTAAAACCTTTGGTAATTTTAGTTCAACTCTAAATGGTAATGAATATTAGCTATTATTTTTTATAAAAGGCATTTTTTATTTTAAATTAGGTATAATAAATTCATAAAAATTTAGATAATCAAGAAAGGAGCTATCAATGGGGTATATAAATAGCCTTAAATGTAGGGAATGTGGAAGGGAGTATCCTATTGATCCAATATATGTTTGTGAGTTCTGCTTTGGACCGCTTGAGGTAGCTTATGATTACGAAAAGATAAAAAAAGCCCTGACTAAAGAGGCAATATTAAGAAGAGAAAATAATCTTTGGAGATATAAAGAATTGCTACCGATAGATGGCGACCCCCAAGTCGGTTTAACCTCTGGTTTTACTCCGCTCATTAAGGCTAATAATCTTGCTAAAGAATTTGGGGTGGAAAATCTATATATTAAAGATGATACTGTTGTTCATCCAACTCTTTCCTTTAAAGACAGAGTTGTCGCTGTTGCTCTTACTAAAGCCAAAGAATTCGGTTTTGATACTGTAGCATGTGCATCTACTGGTAATCTTGCTCACTCTGTTTCAGCTCACGGAGCTAAGTCTGGATTTAGAAGATTCGTCTTTATTCCAGCCACTTTAGAGCCAAGCAAGATTGTTGCTTCCCTTGTATATGAACCAAGCGTCGTAGCTGTTGATGGCAATTATGATGATGTAAACAGGCTCTGCACTGAGATTGCAAATAAATATCGTTGGGCATTTGTCAATATTAATATTCGCCCATTCTATGCTGAAGGGTCAAAGACTCAAGGGTTTGAAATCATTGAACAGTTAGGATGGAGAACCCCTGATAATGTAGTAGTACCTTGTGCAAGCGGTTCACTCCTTACAAAGGTATGGAAAGCATTTAAGGAATTCAATTATATAGGGTTGGTTAATGAGGTAAATACAAAAATGTTTGCTGCACAAGCTGCGGGTTGCAGCCCTATATCTACAGCAATAAAAGCTGGAACGGATATAATAAAACCTGTCAAGCCTGATACCATTGCAAAATCTCTCGCAATAGGCAATCCTGCAGATGGGTATTATGCAGTGAATGTTGTTAAGGAAAGTGGAGGTTGGGCTGAGAGTGTAACAGATCTGGAAATAATAGAGGGCATAAAACTTCTTGCAAAAACAGAAGGCATCTTCTCAGAGACTGCAGGCGGGGTTACAGTTGCTACTACGAAAAAACTTATTGAGCAAGGTAAGATTGGGAAAAAAGATGTCACGGTAGTATGCATAACAGGCAACGGACTTAAAACTCAGGAAGCCCTTTCAGGGCATACAAAACAGGTGTATTATATAAAACCAAATCTTGTATCATTTGAAGATACATTACAAAATATAATTCGATGAAATAATTTTTTACACTTTTAGTGTATGAAATCATTATTTTCTTACCCAAATTGAGCGATTCTTGTTCCTAACATAGGTAGGACAGCCGGGGGACGGCTGTTCGAGCATTTCACCTTTTAGGACAGGCGAGATGCCTATCCTACTGGGTTTGTTATAAGAATCATTCAATTTGGGTAAGAAATATTAAGGAGGTGATTTAATGGCAGTAAAAGTAAGAATCCCCACCCCACTTCAGAGACTGACACATGGCAAAGAAGAGGTTGAGGGGAAATCCGGAACAATTATACAGCTCATTAAAGAACTTGAGACAGATTATCCTGGAATACTTGAGAGAATAGTTGAAGGAGATAAGATAAGGAGATTCGTTAATATCTATATCAATGAAGAGGATATAAGATTTCTTCAAGCAGAGCAAACAATGGTGAAGGATGGAGATGAGGTCTCAATTATTCCAGCAATTGCTGGTGGTTAAGTTATTGAATTTTTAGGTTGATGTGGTAATGTCAAAAACTTTCGAATAAAAATGTAAAAAGACAAAACGATATTTTAAGATTATTGAGAAAAAAGCTTTCGCTGTGTTATTTGCGGTTAATTTTTCTCGATATTTAATGAATAACTATGGAGGCATTATGAAAAAAAGGATTAAACTGACCTTCCCCCAGCACCTAATTAGAGAGCCTGTAATATTTACAATGGCTAAAACTTGTGATGTTATGCCTAATATTAGAAGGGCAAGGGTTACAGAAACAATAGGCGAGATGGTTTTAGAACTCGAGGGGAACGAAAAAAATCTCAACGATGGAATTCAATATTTACAGAGCCGTGGAGTTACTGTTGAGATGATAGAAGGAGACATTATAGAATAGTGATGCAGCAATGTATTAATATTCTATATTTCAGGAGATAGAATGGACTCAGAAGAAAGCAACGAACCCAGAATCATCTGGAAAGGAATTATCAGACAATATAAATCTTTTTTGCCAATTACAGAACAAACTCCTATAATCACTCTTTTGGAGGGAAATACACCTCTTATTAAAGCTGTAAATCTTCAAAAAAACCTTGATATTGATCTGGAAATATATCTTAAATACGATGGCATGAATCCAACGGGCTCATTTAAAGATAGGGGAATGACTCTTGCTATCTCAAAAGCAGTAGAATCTGGCTCAAAAGCTGTAATCTGCGCTTCAACAGGCAATACATCTGCATCTGCTGCAGCCTTCGCAGCAAGGGCGGGCATTGAATCAATAGTCTTAATACCTGAAGGTAAAATAGCGATGGGAAAACTTGCACAGGCTCTCGTGCATGGTTCTCATGTTTTACAGATAAGCGGGAACTTTGATAAGGCTCTTACAATTGTAAAAGAGATGGCAAAGATTTATCCGTTAACCCTTGTGAATTCAATAAATCCTTTCAGAATTGAAGGGCAAAAATCAGCAGCTTTTGAGGTCTGTGATCAGCTTGGCTTTGCTCCACAATATCATGCCCTTCCTGTAGGCAATGCAGGTAATATCACTGCCTATTGGAAAGGTTATAAGGAATACTATAATGCAAAACTTATTAATTCACTCCCTCGAATGCTTGGTTTTCAAGCTGCCGGGGCAGCGCCTATAGTAATAGGACATCCTATTGATAATCCTGAAACCATAGCAACAGCCATAAGGATTGGCAATCCTGCAAGTTGGAAGTCAGCAGTGGAAGCAGGGAGTGAGTCAAAAGGCATTATTGATGCAATTACAGATGAGGAGATTTTAACAGCATATAAATTAATAGCCTCAAACGAAGGGATATTCTGTGAACCAGCATCAGCAGCTTCTGTAGCAGGCGTTATTAAATTATATAAAAAAGGATTTTTTGACAAAAAAGGCACGATTGTATGTACCTTAACAGGGCATGGCTTAAAAGACCCTGATACTGTTTTCAATGTCATTGATAAGGCTATCAAAGTTAAGGATGATTTTCAGGAAGTAAGGAAAATAATAGAGAAAATTTTAATGAATACTCACGAAAAGAAAATCAAGAAATAAAACTAAAAATTATAATCATATTTGTTAAGTTAATAAATAGAGGTTGTAAAAAGTGAAATATGTTATCTTAATTGGCGACGGCATGGCAGATAGGCCAGATATTGATTTAGGAGGCTTAACACCCTTACAAAAGGCTAATACACCAAACATGGACAGGCTTGCAAGTGAAGGAATTGTTGGTAGTGTTAGGACTATACCATACGGTTTTCATCCTGGCTCTGATGTAGCAAATCTTAATATTTTAGGATATGACCCAAAGATTTTTTATACAGGAAGGGCCCCTCTTGAGGCAGCAAGCATAGGGGTAAAGTTATCTGACAATGATGTTGCTTATAGATGTAATCTTGTCACATTGAAATTTGATGGCGGCAAGGTTATTATGGATGATTACAGTAGCGGCCATATTAAGACAGAAGAAGCAAAGGTTCTGATTAATTCCATTAAATCTGAATTAGAAAGCAACGATATATCTTTTTATCCAGGTGTGAGCTATAGACATTTGATGGTCTGGAAAAATGGAGAAATTAATATTCAATGTACCCCGCCGCATGATATCTTAGGAAAAGATATTTCTGAATATTTGCCAAAAGGACACAATAATAATATACTGAAAGGCTTAATGCAGAAATCAGTCAAGATATTAGAAAATCATCCAATTAATAAAGAAAGGCTTTTGAATGGCAACAAACCTGCTAACAGCATCTGGTTCTGGGGGCAGGGTAAAAAACCTGCCATACCAACCTTTCAGGAGAAATATGGACTTAGAGGGTCATTAGTCTCAGCTGTTGATCTTGCTAAAGGTCTTGGAATTTATGCAGGCTTTGAAATACTAGATGTTCCAGGCGTAACAGGATGGCTTGATACCAATTATTCAGGTAAAGCAGAGTATTCGCTAAATGCTCTTGAACATTCAGATATTGCCTATATCCATGTTGAAGCCCCTGATGAGGCAGGACATTCAGGCAATTATAATTTCAAAATAAAGGCAATAGAAGATTTTGACTCACTAGTTGTAGGCGCAGTAATGCATGGATTGAAAAATAGATTCAAACAATATCGAATTCTTTTGATGCCTGATCATGCAACGCCTTTTAGGCTTAGAACTCATACTGAAGAACCTGTACCTTTTGTTATTTATGATAGCAGTTTTGAAAATTTAAACAAAAAGCTCTCTTATGATGAATCCATTACAAGCATGAATGATATCTTAATTTTTGAAGATGGTTACAAACTAATGGATTATTTCATAAAGGAGAAAAGTCATTGATTGAGTCTTTTATAGATTTCGTTCTTAATATTGATAATCATCTCGAAATCATCATACAAGATTATGGCTTCTGGATATATTTATTAATTTTTATTATCGTTTTTTGTGAGACGGGACTTGTAATTACCCCTTTTCTTCCGGGAGATTCACTTCTTTTTGCGCTAGGTGCTATCTCAGCCACTGGTTCGCTAAGTTTACCTATAACCTATGTAATAATATGTGCGGCTGCAATTTTAGGAAATATAGTGAATTACCAAATAGGTTACTACATAGGTCCTAAGATTTTTTATAAAGAGAATGTCCGCTTTTTGAATAAGCAGCATCTTATTCGTACTCGTCTTTTTTATGAAAGGCACGGGGGCAAAACAGTTGTTATATCAAGATTCCTCCCTATATTCAGAACATTTGCACCCTTTGTTGCAGGCATAGGAAGAATGAATTATGCCCGTTTTACATTCTTCAATATCATAGGATGTATAGCATGGGTAACCACTTTTTTGATCGGAGGATACTATTTCGGTAATATTCCAATAATTAGAAATAATTTTGCTTTGGTTATAATAGCCATAATCATTATATCGGCTTTGCCAGCTATAATAGGGTTACTGAGGGGGCATAAGATGAAGCAACATAAATAGCCTGCGGGCTTTGTAAGCTTATTATGTAATGTTCTGGTTGCATACGGAAGTTAATGAATAGCTTTATAGGTGTTTTAAAAACTTTAATAAGACAAACATTTTAAATATCTTAAAAAAACTTACCAAAATTTTAAAAATTGATACGCAAATGGTTTTTATGGTAATCTTTCTAAATGTTATTCTAAGTAGATTTTACTAATTATTTTGTCATTTTTGAAATAAGAAGTCTTCTTTTCTTAATTATATAACTTAATATCCTAAAGAAAGTTAATAAAGTTTTTCTTATAGAGAGGAGGAGAAAGTAGATGTCTAAAAATTCCTCACATTCAAAAAAATGGAAACCTGCAACTCTTGCGATTCATGGTAAGACTCGGAAACCAAAAGCCTACCACTCTGTCTCTACGCCTATTGTGCAAACATCAAATTATTATTTTGATAAATCATTAGATGTTGTAGAGTTTATGAAATCAAAAGGAGAAGGAAGAATTCTCAGAGAACATGAGTACGGCCGCTATGGAAATCCTACTCAAGAAGAATGCGAACGTAAACTCGCAGCCATAGAAGGTGCTGAAAGAGCAATACTATTTTCTACCGGAATGAGTGCGGTAATCTTAACTTTATTAACTTTTGTGGATAGAGGTGGACACATTATTTTCACTAATGATTGCTATCGTCAAACAAGAGATTTTGCAACAAACCTTCTCCCCAAGTTTGGCATCGAATTTTCGATTGTTGAACCTACTATTGATGCTATATCAAGTGAAATTAAGCAAAATACTAATATTATTTTTACTGAACTGCCAACTAATCCTTATCTTAGAGTGATAGATATCAATTCAATAGTTAATATCGCAAAAAAATATAATTTAATCACTATCATTGATGCTACTATGGCTACTCCTTATAATATCAAGCCTTTGGATTCTGGCATTGATATAGTCGTACACTCTGCTACAAAGTATCTCGGCGGTCATAATGATCTGCTTGCAGGCGTTACTTTAGGTAAAAAGGACATCTTGAATAATCTTTACCGCATGCAGCGAATGATAGGTTCTATTGCCGATCCTTTCAGTTGTTTTCTTCTTGAGAGAGGACTTAAAACTTTTGCGATTCGTATGGAGCATCATAATAAAGCAGGCTTAAAAATAGCTCAAATGTTAGAATCCCATCCCAAAATCGAGAAGGTCTGGTATCCTGGTCTCGAGTCGCATCCTGATTACAGAATAGCTTCTCAACAGATGAGCGGCTTTGGAAGCGTTATAACCTTTTTAGTTAAAGGGAATGATGCCGAGACATGTAAGTTTATCGACTCTCTTGATTTATTTGTTATCACCCCAAGTTTGGGTGGCACTGAAAGTCTCGTGACACAGATGGCTACAATGTCATTCTTTGATTACCACGAGGAATATCGCAAATCAATAGGCATGACAGACAATTTAGTTAGGATTGCTCTTGGATTAGAAGATTGCGATGATCTTATAGCAGATTTGAAACAAGCATTAGATAAAATTTAAAGAACTATAGATATTCTTAACCTATTCAAAATAGATAGCTTCCACGATTAAAAACCGCAATCATAGAGTTCTATAGTTTCTTTTGTATACTTACCATTAACATCATAAATAAAAAATGGGCTGTCTATTTTTAAGCTGGGCTTACCTGCTTTGACTGCCTCTATCAATACCATCTTTGCTTCAGAGGAAAATTTTGAATGTACGAATCTTAGCCTTTTAGGCTCTATAGAATATTGCCTCATATAAGATAAAACATCTACAAGCCTCTCAGGTAAGTGAATAATATAGAGCCTCCCATTATGCCTCAGAAGGAAAGACGCTATCTTTATAAGCTCATTAAGAGATATTTTTATCTCATGTCTTGCTATTGCTTTTTCATCAATACAGCTTATTATCCCTGTCTTAACTTTCCTAAACGGCGGATTTGAAACGACAACATCAAAATTAGAAGATAAATTATTAGATTGAATTAAAGTGCGGATATCTTTATTAACTACCTTAACTCTGTCTTGAATAAAATTAGATTCAATATTTCTCTCCGCAACTGTGGCAAGACCTTCCTGCACTTCGACCAAAGTTACTTGTGCTTCGGGATACTTTTTAGATAGAAGAATACCGATAATTCCACTACCTGCCCCTAAATCTACAATCATTCTAGCCCGCTGCAAGTTCACAAACGAAAAAAGCAATAGTGCATCTATTGAAAACCGATAGCCGTCTTCGTGTTGGCAGATTTTGACATCCCTTATAGAATCAAAAGTGAACATCTATAATATCCTATTTAGCTTTAGAAAAAAATTCGATAAATTCAAAATCTTTATTATCAGGCAAAGCTTTTTTCATAGCTTTTAATCTTTGTTCATGCAATTCAATAGTATCTTCTAAATCCTTCATGCCATACACAAGAAGAACCTTCTGAAATCCATAATATCCAGCAGGGGTAATACTTGAAAGCCTTTGTTTTAATGTTAGGAAATAGCAAAAATGATAGAGGTCTTCACAGGCGGGAAAGCCTTTTTGAAATATTGATTCTTGAGCTTTATTAAGAAAAAAAAGTCTTTCCGATATTGTTAGATCCTTAATGAATCTTTCTTTGAGTTCTTTCCGAAGAAAAAAGCAATCGCTCATACCTTACTTCTATAGTATTGCTTACTATAAGTTGTTCCTAAGCCATTTAATCAGGTCATCATAAGAAGGTGGCCTTACTAAAAAGACCTCGATATCAGATGAAAACTGTATTTTAGATCTCATCTCATCTTCCATCAGAAGAAGACTTGCTTCACCTGCGGGCAAATTCTTATCAATTACATCCTGAATGTGTTGAAGCCTATTGTTTAAAACTTCCATATAAAAATTATATACTTGCCTGAATACATCAACCGTCCTTACAACACTAAGGCAATTGCGCCAATCAATAAATAAACCGAGTAATTCCTTGTTTTCAATAGGTACTACTAAAGCACCTTCTTTAATTTTAGCTTGAACAATCTCAAATGCTTTTTTATTAGTATTTTCAAGGACATTTAAAGCATCCTGTCCTTCAACATAGATATTTTCACAGAAAACTTTTTTTATCTTCCATACAATATTAAGCTTCTCTAATTGCACTAAAACATCTTCCCAATATTTATCTAAAAGTTTAGTATATTCATCAGAACCATCTGTAAAAGGAATCACATTAGGAACACAGTATAGCTTTCGTTTGAAAGTATAGTTATTAATAGCGGGCTTTTCTATTCTTCCCAATTCACTCATTAAAAAACCCTCCTGAAATTCTATATATTAATGAACAATGCAAATACTCACAAGATATAAAATCAGTCATCAGCCCTTTGATTAAGACTAAGAGTAAGCTGTCCCTTTGATATTTATCAAAGGGATAATATAAATAAAATATATTAACTTGTAAGTATTCTTAGAGCCTTCAAACGACTAGGATGTTTCAATTTTCTAAGAGCCTTTGCCTCTATTTGTCTAACACGCTCTCTGGTAATCGACAAGTATCGTCCGACTTCTTCAAGGGTATGATCTCTATCAACGCCTATACCAAATCGCATTCTGATTACAGTTTCCTCTTTAGAAGTTAAGGTTCTTAAGACCCTCTGAATTTGTTCAGAAGTCTCTATCCTTTCAGCATCGGAAAAAGGTGATGGGCTAACTTTGTCACCAATAAAATCTTCCAACTCAGTATCTTCATCGCCTATAGGCGTTTGCAATGCTATAGGATCTTGTATAGCTCTAAAGACTTCCTCAACTTTTCTAACCTGAACCATAAGCTTTGCTGCAATTTCTTCATTAGTAGGTTCTCTGCCTAATACCTGGGTAAGCTCTCTAGATGCCTTTGTAACTCTATTATAAAATTCCATCATATGAACAGGAACACGAATAGTTTTTGTCTGATCTATCAAGGCTCGTGTAATAGCCTGCCTTATCCACCATGTTGCATAAGTGCTAAATTTAAAGCCTTTTTCATATTTGAACTTATCAACTGCTTTCATAAGTCCAATGTTGCCTTCTTGAATAAGATCAAGCAGAGGAAGACCTCTGCCAACATAGTTCTTTGCAATATTAACAACTAAGCGGAGATTTCTCGTAATTAATTCATTTTTGGTCTCTTTCACAAGATATCTTGCTTTAGAAATTCTTTGCCATGTATCCTTAAATGCATCTATTTTTACACCTGTCTCAAGTTCAACTTTTTTATATACATTTTGAATCTCCTTGAGCAACAACTCAAGTCTTTTCGACTTAATTCCTTTCTTCTTTTTCTCATTTATTAAAATTTTCAGATCTCTAATAGAACCATATTTCTGGATTTTTATATTTTCTTGCTCAATAATTAACATTAGCTCTTCAAGCCTTATAAGCGTCTTCTTAATAGCTTCATCAATTCGTTCAGCCTCAGTCAATATATAATCATCATCTTCAGTAGTTATTGTATCTTTAATTTTATGAAAAAGGGGAAGATCAGAAACTGCCATAGTCATTATCTCTTTACCTTTTTCCAATTTTTTTGCTAACTCAGTTTCTTCATCTTTTTTAAGTATTGAAATATCACCCATTGAATTAAAATAAGCCTGAACAAGATCTTCTGCTCTTTCATATTCTTCAGCTTCTTCTTCAATTTCTTCTAATATAGGAATGCCCTCTTCATACTCTATAACCTTAATCCCACTATCACTGAGTTCATCCATTAGATTTTCTAATTCATCTGGAGAGAAAAACTCAGAAGGAAGGGCATCATTAATTTCATCATAAGTTAAGAAACCACGTCTTCTTCCAATAATTAGAAACTCTTCTAAAATATCATTCTCTTTCATTATATTTAGCCCCATTAAAACAAAAAAAATTAAAGAAAGAAATTCTTTCTTTAATTTTATTATAAAATTGATTTATTTCAAAATTTTTGGTTTTTGACAGCAAGGAAAGAAAGTGGTCAAGGCACACGGTCTATTAGTACTGGTAAGCTCAAT
>DYHD01000063.1 GCA_020724365.1 Thermodesulfovibrio yellowstonii
TAGAATTGGCTATGTCGCTGTCTGAACCGCCATAGGTTTTCTGCCAGATCAAGCTGCCATCTTTATCGAGCTTAAGAATCCATACATCAGATAGACCATTGCCAAAAGAGAAGGTTGAACCAGCTACGATAAAGCCCCCATCGGTAGTTTGCTGAATAGAATTGGCTATGTCGCTGTCTGAACCGCCATAGGTTTTCTGCCAGATCAAGCTACCATCTTTATCGAGTTTAAGAATCCATACATCAGATAGGCCATTGCCAAAAGAGAAGGTTGAACCAGCTACGATAAAGCCCCCATCAGTAGTTTGCTGAATAGAATTGGCTGTGTCGCTTCTCCTGCCCCCATAAGTCTTTTGCCATTGCAAATTGCCATTTAAATCCAATTTAAGAATAAAGGCATCAGAGAGACCAGCACCAAAAGAATAAGTTAATCCTGCAAGTATAAAACCGTCATCAGATGTTTGTTGAAGGGAAGAGACAATATCTATATATGAACCGCCAAAGGTTTTAGCTTTCTCCTCTTTTTTCTCACAACCTATAAAAGAAATTAAAAAGAAGATAACGATAGAGAGAAAATTAAGATTAATTTTTCTCGCCATAATTGCCCCGCGGTCTTTTATAGAAGTTTTATAAAGCCTTATTATTCTATGCTTTTATCATAAAGCTCTTTCTTACTCAACCCATAATCCTCTGCAATCCTTCGAACAGCTTCCTTTCTGCCCAAGCCTTTTTTCATCAGAAGCTTAATTTCCTGTATCGCCTCATCAATAGAAATATTTAATACATCAGGTTTATCCTTGCCTCTTAGGATAATTATAAACTCCCCTGCGATCTTCTTGTTTTTCAGGTTTTTAAGAAGCTCTGACAGCGTTCCTCTCATTACTTCTTCGTATAATTTGGTCAGCTCCTTTGCGATAACAACTTGCCTATCGCCAAACGCCTCGAGAATATCCGCAAGGGTTTCGAGTATCCTGTGGGGGGCTTCATAAAAAATCATAGTCTTTGATTCAAGGATTAGTTCTTTAAGCTTCTTTTGGCGGGAAGCAGGCTTTTGGGGCAGAAAACCTATAAAAACGAACTCATCCGTTGGCAGCCCAGAGACGGATAGGGCTGTAATGGCTCCAGATGCACCAGGTATAGGTGTTATAGATAAGCCTTCTTCTATCGCCATTTTTATTAAAACAGCACCAGGGTCTGAAATGCCCGGTGTCCCGGCATCCGAGATAAGAGCCCCTGATAAGCCTGCTTTTAGTTTTTCGATAATTTGCTCCGACCGTATTTTTTCTTTTTCTGACCAGTAGCTTATCAATGGTTTGGAGATATTGTAGTAATTAAGAAGCTTTTGAGAGTGACGAGTATCCTCTACGGCTATGAAATCTACTTCCTTTAATGTTCTAATAGCCCTTAGAGTTATATCCTCAAGATTGCCGATAGGGGTCGAGACTATGTATAGAGTTCCGTGCTTGGGTGGTTTCATAATTATTCTATTTGTAGCGATTTCCTTAGCCTTTTATCAGCTTTTACTATGTCATCCACGCTATCTCCAGATAAATCCCATGAATACTCTCCTTTGCTGCTTCTTTTGAGCTTTATCTTGACAGGTTTTTTGGGTTTAATTTGTTGAATTTCTGGGTTCTTTCCATGCTGGAAGGTCTGCGAAGTTTGGGGTTTCTCTGTGCTATATGCTGTTGTTGAATACAAAAGGCTTAGGATAAACAAAAGAGAAACGATTAAAACCAAAGCCCAGCTCTGTTTAAACGAATTAATTTTACCACTATCTATTGCTCTCATGTTACCAACTCCTGTATTTATTAGTAATTGGGAATCTTCTGTCTTTCCCAAACGCTCTCGGGGTTATCTTTATACCCGGTGGCGACTGCCTTCTTTTATATTCACTAAGATCTATCATTTTCACTACATCCTTTATGCACTCCTTTTCGCATTTAGGCTGAATCTCAATAAGTTCCTCAAAGCTCTTATCTTCTTCAACATATGCTTTTAGTATTGGGTCAAGAACTTCATAAGGGGGCAATGTATCAGTATCTTTTTGCTCGGGTTTTAACTCTGCTGAGGGCTCTTTTGCAATGGTGCGTTCAGGGATAATAATCCTTTCTTCTTGAAGGTTTTTCCATTTGCATAATTTATATACAAGGGTTTTTGGAACATCTTTGATAACTGCAAAACCACCTGCCATATCGCCGTAAAGCGTGGCATATCCTACGCTCATTTCAGATTTATTGCCTGTTGTAAGAACAAGCCAGCCGAACTTATTAGAGTAAGCCATTAATATATTGCCTCTTATCCTTGCCTGAATGTTTTCTTCGGTAGTGTCTTTTTGTTTGTTGGTATTTATATCAATTTTTCTAAATCCTGGATTCAAGGACGATAGATAGGCATCGAATATCGGGGTAATAGGAACTTCAATTGTCTGAATGCCAAGATTTGTAGAAAGTTCATAAACATCTTCTTTGCTTTCTTTTGATGTGTAAGGAGATGGCATAAAAATACCGATAACATTTTCTCTTCCAATGGCATCTACAGCAATCGAAGCTACAAGGGCTGAGTCAACCCCCCCGCTAAGCCCTATACATACCTTTTTGAAACCATTCTTATATATATAGTCTTTAGTCCCCGTGATAAGAGCATTATATATCTCTTTTTTTTCATCGTATTCGTAATTAGTTGTAAAGCGTGGAATGCTAAATCTTGGAGGGCAGAATTTAATTTTTTCTTTCGTCCATTCAATATCTTTCGTGATATTGATATTTTCAATTAGTTCTTTGCGAGCTGAAATTACTTGTTGCCTTCTTCTAGGGTCATGAAGCCTTTTTATAAAGACTGATTCAAGATTCAGGTCTATGGTAATAATATCTTCCTCAAAAATCTTGCCTTCAGCTATTAAATCTCCATTTTGGTCTATAACGAGGCTATGTCCGTCAAATACGAGCTCATCCTGACCACCGATTGTATTGAGATAGGCAATAATTACATTGCTATCAAAAGCCCTTGCTGAAAGCATTTTTTCCCTGAATTTTGATTTAGCGATATGATAGGGTGATGCATTAATATTTATTATAAATTCGGCTCCTCCGAGAGATTGAATAGTTGAAGGGCCTTCGGGATACCATATATCTTCACAGATGTTAACGCCAAATTTAACATTACCTACCGTATATATCGGGTAACGAGTGCCAGCTTGAAAGTATCTGAATTCATCAAAGACCCCGTAATTTGGTAGGTGTATCTTATGATATATGTCAATGACCTTGCCTTGATGAAGGATAGCAGCTGCATTATAAATATCATCTTTTCGGTCAATAAAGCCAACAATTACTATCGCATTATTTACCTCTTTTTGAACTTGATTCAAGGCTTGGAGATTGGCGCTTATAAACTGAGGTTTCAAAAGCAGGTCTTCGGGTGGATAGCCTGTTATTGCTAATTCGGGAAAGGCTATAATATCAGGACAGAATTTGCCTGCCTCGCCTATAAACTTGACTATTTTCTGTACATTACCGCTGAAATCTCCAACGGTAGGGTTAATCTGGCAAAGGGCAATTCTAATTGTTTTCATAAAAGTTTAATTATATAATTACTTGGATTATTTTGAATAATTGTATCATATTTTCCATTTTTTATAGTTATCAAAAAACCAGCACTTGCGGCGGGCAGGTTTTAAATTCATTTATTCAGGTTATAATAAAAGTGCGTTGCAGAAAGCTAAGAACGAAGTTAAAAATTATAATAGTGCAATAGGATGAAAATGTGATATCACAAAATACTCTTGAGCTTCTTGAATTCGACAAACTTCTGGGGATAATCTCTGATATCGCAAAAAGCCCTGCTTCCAAAAAGGTAATCCTTGAGATAACCCCGCTTAAAACAAAAGATGATATCTCAATTAGGCAGGAGCTTATAAATGAAATAATAATTTTGTATCAGGAAGGCAATCAGCTCCCGATCTTTAGCTTTCCAGATTTATCGAACTCATTTCAGAAGGCAAGACCCGAAGGGGCGGTTTTAGATGCAACCGAACTTTACGGTTTTTTGAATTTATTTGAGATAATTTCAGATATCCTCAGTAATATCAATAAAAGAAAAAACTCCCCCTTTCTTCAATCCCTGATAAAACCGCTTACAGGATTCCCTGAAATGCAGAAGATTTTACAAAAATCTATAGATAGCGAGGGCAATATTAAAGATACTGCTTCTGCTTTGCTATTTGAACTAAGAAACAGTGCACGGAGATTGACTAACAGGATAAGAAAGAAGCTCGAGGAAATGTTGAACGACCCTGATATAGATAGATTCCTTCAGGATGAGTTTATCACCCAAAGATCAGGTAGATGGGTAATACCGGTGAGAATGGATTCAAAGGGGCAGGTTGCAGGGGTAGTGCATGATGTCTCAAGCTCAGGACAGACAGCTTTTCTTGAACCTGTAGCAATTATATCTATCTCAAATGAATTAGAAAATATTCTTGCCGAACAGAAAGCCGAAGAAATAAAGATATTGCAAAATCTTACTTCAAGGATAAGAGAAAACCTTGAATCTATTGAAAATGAATTCAAAATAGTCGTCTATTTTGATGTTTTAAATTGTATATCTCTGCTGGCAGAAAAGATCAAGATGGAAATCCCGACCCTCTCTTTTGAGAGTGTCATCAACATAGTAAATGCGAGGCATCCACTTCTGTATCTGAGTTTTATAAAAACATCTTATTACAGAGAGGTCGTTCCTCTTAATGTAAAATTAGGAGGCGAGAGCACAGTTATGGTTATTACCGGCGCTAATGCAGGCGGAAAGACATTGGCTATAAAGACAATAGGGCTTCTTCTTTTAATGGCAATGTCTGGCATGCCAATCCCTGCAGATTCGTCTTCAGCATTTCCAATCTTTGAAAATGTCCTCGTTGATATTGGAGATGAACAGTCAATAGAGAATAATCTCTCGACTTTTTCAGCCCATATAAAAAATATATCTGAAATTATCTCACATGCAGCATCTAAAACCATCGTTTTGATAGATGAGATAGGCAAAGGTACAGACCCTGATGAAGGCGGCGCCCTTGCCTGCGCTATCTTAAATGAATTAAAGAAAAAAGGCTCTCTTGTATTTGCCACTACTCATATTTCGGCAATTAAAGGATTTGTATATAAAAGCGAGGGAATGATTAATGCCTCGATGGAATTTAATCAGAAGACATATACACCGCTTTATAGATTAAGGGTAGGGGAACCCGGGATGTCTCATGCATTTGAGACAGCAAGAAAATATGGGCTTCAGGACAACATCATTGAGGATGCAAAGAGATTGATAGGAAGTATCAAGGTGGAATTCGATAATCTTATTTCAGAGCTTAATGACAAAAGGAATCAATATGAAGCATCAATTTCTGAAATAAATCTCTTAAATGTGGAACTGGAGGAAAATAATAGACAGCTACTAAAGAAAATCTCTGATACAGAGGATGCCTATAAAGAAATTATCTCAAATGCTTATTTAGAAGCATCTCGAATAATATCAGCTACTAAGAGCGAGATTAACGCTATTATTGCCGAGACAAAAGAAAAAAAGAAGGAAGCACTTAGACAATTAAATGTAAAGCAGCAGGAGATAGAAAAAAAGATTAGGCAATTAAGCAAAGCCGACCAGAAAGCAATAGAAATTGATCAAATAAAAGAGGGGGACTCTGTATTTGTCAAATCATTAGGCAAAGATGCTATAGTGGTAGGCAAGAATACAAGGTTAAGACAGTTAAAAATAAGAGCGGAAGGCAAGGACTTAATAATATCTGCAACCGATGTCTATTATAGCAAAGGCAGCCGCGAGAAGGAAATCGTCCCAGTTTTTGAGCCGCAATCGCATGAGCAGGCTTCTTCTTTGAATATTATCGGAAAGAGGGTTGATGAGGCTTTGTCAATGCTTGAGACTTTTATAAATCAAGCTTCAATGGCAGGATTGAGAGAAGTTAGGATTATTCACGGAATTGGCAAGATGATATTAAAGAAGGCTGTGCATGAACATATGAAAGGACACCCGCTCGTTAAGGATTTTATATCTTCACCGTTTGAAGAAGGAGGGCAAGGGGTTACTATTGTAAGGCTGATTTAATTAAGCTTGAAAAAAATTAATAGGTTGATAAATAATACTGATGCTTTTTTGTTTGAGAGAGGAAAATATGCTACCACAACTTAAATATGATGAAAAAGGACTTATTCCAGCGATAGTCCAAGATGCCCGTAATGGGGAAGTTTTAATGTTAGCATATATGAATGAAAACTCCCTTAACATGACTATTGAGTCGGGATTTACACATTTTTGGTCACGGTCACGCCAGAAATATTGGAAAAAAGGAGAAACCTCTGGAGATTTACAGGAAGTTGAAGATATATATTATGACTGTGATATGGATACCCTGCTTGTCAGAGTAATACAACATGGTAAAGGAGCATGTCATACCGGAGAAAAGACATGTTTTTATAGAAAGATAGAAAGAAAAGCTGTAAAATAAGGAGGTTTTATGATGGCTGATTGTATTTTTTGCAAAATTATTAATAAGCAAATCCCTTCAAAATTTATTTATGAGGACGATACGGTAGTTGCATTTGAGGATATTAACCCTCAAGCCCCTGTTCATACACTTATCATCCCAAAGAAACATATTCCTACAATGCTTGACATGGAAGAAGAAGATTATCAGATAATAGCCCATCTTTTTAAGGTTGCGCAGAAGATTGCGAGGGAAAAAGGCATTGCTGACAGAGGCTTTAGATTGCTCACAAACTGTAACCCTGAAGGGGGGCAGATAGTTTATCATCTGCATTTCCACCTGATGGGCGGCCGTCAGATGCGTTCACCATTTGGATAAAATTAGCTAAAAAGGCTATCTACTCATGCAGATTACTGATAAAAAGATATGCTGGCAGGGCAGCTTTCTCAGAACTATTATCCTAACATATACAGATCATACAGGGAATTTAAGAGACTGGGAGGCAGTCGAAAGGATAAATTGCAATGGAGTTGTTGCAATCATCCCTGTTACGGCAGATAAAGAAGCCTTACTCGTAAGGCAATTCAGACCCGTCGTAAACAACTTTGTTATTGAATTTCCCGCTGGACTCAATGATAAAGGAGAAAATACCCTTGATGCAGCAAAAAGAGAACTGATTGAAGAAACAGGATATAGCGCTAAGGATTTTATTCTTATCGCAAAAGGACCTCTCTCCTCTGGCATGTCAGCAGAAATGATGGATGTCTTTCTTGCAAAGAATGCTTTTTTAGCCCCCTTACAACTTCAGGCATTATATAAGATTGAGGAGACTGAATCAATAGAGATAATCAAGACACCCCTTAGGAAGGTTTATTATACACTCGAAGATTGCAGAAAAAAGGGCGACTTCATTGATCTAAAGATATATGGTTTTATTGAATTGGCGAAGGCATATTACAAGCATCACGGGGAATAAAGAAAAAAATCCCAATCAAATCAATATAGTCTCACCTAATGATAAGTTATCTTACCCTCTCCTCAATTAGTCATATCGAATTAAGATCGCTCATTTTGCAGAAAAAGAATTTTTAAAACTGCACCCTTGTTGACCAAATCATCGCTGCTAAAAAGCAACACACCCATCGATCCCTTGATAGAGGAAATACACCCTGTCCTTCGGACACCCATCTTCTGACATAGCCCCTAATTTCTTGAAAGATCCTGCAGATTTGGGATTTAAAATCCGTTTGACATCTAGATATTTTTGTGATAGTTTTTGATATTAGGCTGTTGTAGTTCAGATGTTTTTTATCTCTAATTAATGTTTTAGCCTTAATAATATCTTTATTTCAATATTTACAAAAAGTTAATATTTTTTTGCTTGCAATTTACCTTTATTAGTAATAAAATTTAGTCAAGCTGAGAAGTAGGGAGAAGGAGGTGATACGGAAAGTACAGATTCTCTTTTTCAATCTTTGAAATCTAAAAAGGAGGTGTTCTATGAGAAAAGGATTTTATTTGGGATTATTCATTGCGTGTATGCTTGCTGTTTTTACAGCGATTTATTTTACGACTGCCGATGCTCAGAAATCTTCTCCAGCTGATAAGTCGCCAAAAGCTGAAACATGCTATGCCTGCCATTCACAGATCAAAGATTTTCATGCGAAGGGGAAACATTCTAAAGTGAATTGTGTTAGCTGTCATGAAGGTCTTGACAGACACTTGAAGGATGCGATGACAAGGCCTGTAACCAGGATGGATCATGCCACTTGCGGCAAATGCCATAAGGAGCAGTATGAATCATTTGTTGCTGTAAATTTTGAGTCAAAACCAAAGGTCGAGAAGTCAATATCTGTAAGTAGATCGCCGCTTTTTGATACCATCATGAGGCCGCATAGCTTTACAAGGGAGCATGCTGAGCCGAGAAGCCATGTATTTATGCTTGTTGACCATCTGCTTGTTGATAGGGCATATGGCGGTAGATTCCAGCTTAAGGACTTGACAAAGATTGGCTATGCAAAAGGCGCTGAAAAGTCAGCATGGGAGGTGTTAAAGGATTTAGATCCTACAACAAGCGATCAGAGGATCTTTCCACCATATACACCGAGAACCGCTGCACCTGCTGCAAATCCGGTATGCCTGAACTGTAAAACGCATGACCATATTCTTAAATGGGCATACATGGGTGATAAACATCCAAAGGCAAAATGGGATAGGACATCAAAGGTAGTTGAGTTTGCAAGGGATTTGCATCATCCTGCCAACTGTTTTATGTGCCATGATCCGCATTCTGCAGGTCCGCGTGTTGTAAGAGATGCTTTGATTGATGCTGTAGTTGACAGAGGGGAGGGCACATATCCTTATGACAAAGAGAAGAGCAAGAAAAGCACGATGACAAAGGTTATGTTCAGGGATTTTAGGGCAATAGGAACCTTGAATAAATCAGATTCTATCCTTATGTGCGCTCAGTGCCATGTTGAGTATAACTGCAATCCTGTAATAGACATTAAGACCGGAGAAACTATAGGCATGGCTGACAGGAGAACAAATGAATTTCAGTGGAGGAATGTTTTTGATTATGATGCATGGGTTGAAAAGCAGGGCTACAGGGATTTTTTAAATGAAGTGACAGGAGCTCCCCTATCGAAAATCCAGCATCCGGAGGTAGAAGTCTTCTGGGGCAGCAAGCATGAAAAAGCAGGCGTTGAGTGCAAGGATTGTCATATGCCGAAAATGAAAAAGGCGGGAAAGGAATTCACATGGCATGGACAGAAGAGCGCAAAGTATATGAAGAAAGACACATGCCTGAAGTGTCATCCAAATTGGACGGAAAAAGAGGCTGAGTATCAGATGGAAGCAGTTCAAAACTATATCAGGGGCAAGATGCGCAAGGCAGAGGTCTGGCTTGCGGAGTTTGTGAGGACATATCAACTTGCAAAGGCTGTCGGTGTTCCAGAAGATGTGCTTAAGGAGTCAAGAAAATTCCACACAAAGGCGCATACAAAATGGGAGTGGTGGACTGCTGAAAACTCAGACGGATTTCATAATCCTGAACAGGCAAAGGCATCTTTGTTTGATTCAATACAGACATCTATTGATGGTGTCAAATTCCTTGAAAAGGCAATTACCGATAGGGCAAAGGCTGCAAAATAACTAAATTAGAATTGAGGGCGGGGTATTGTATTCCAGCCCTCAATATTTTTTTATTGAAAAGTCAATAAATTAAGGGGGTAACGGGATGAAGTTAATATTCTTATTCTTTCTTGCCCTTGCAGCTCTTGGTTTAGCAGCAACGGTAGGTCAAAGTTCAACCAACAGCGCTCCAGATGGTGAGTGTTTCGTTTGCCATACAGATATTGCAGATACTGCAGATATTAAGTTTACAGGGATGCCTAAAGAATATGCACCCGGAAAAACTTATAATATTACTTTAACTGTTAAAAGCCGTTTGAAAAGCATGAGCGATGTAAAAGGCGGTTTTTCTGCTACTGCATCTGCTGGTGAATTAATCGTTACAGATCAAAAAAATACACAGAAGTCGAATTCATTCTTAACACATACTATCGAAGGGGCAAAAAATAGGACTTGGAAGTTTGCATGGAAATCTCCTAAAGAAAAAATACCTGCTGAAATAAGTGTGATGGCAGTTGCTTCAAATGGGGATTTTTCGCCTTCTGGTGATGCAATAACTGCAGAAATAGCTACTATCAAGCCGTCGAAGTAATTTATTTGGAGGATTTAAAAATGAAATTAAGCAGAAGAGACTTTTTGAGGGCAAGTGCTATAACAGCAGCAGCGGCAGCAGCAGGGATTACAAAACCAGAGATGCTATTTGCCTCTGTAGGTATTAAATCATTTCCTGCAGGTCAATGTAGATACTGTGCAGTAGGCTGCACTATGATTGCAGACTGTGAGGTTGACGCAACAGGCAAAGTAACAAGGGTTGTGGCAATAAAGGGAGACCTCAAGAGCCCTGTTAATAGGGGCGTTCTTTGCACAAAGGGCTTTTACCTGCATAAGGCACTTATGTACAAAGACAGGCCTAAAGGCGCATATGTGAGAAAGGAGTGGATAGACCCAAAGACGGGCAAACCGTCTTTGACAACATCTCCAAGGGTTCTTGAGGGAAGGACAACGAAGGATCCAAAAGGATTAAAGCCTTCAGAGGTTGATTTTAAGGATAACTTTGTTATGGTTTCATGGGAAGATGCTATAAATTTTGTTGCTCATGCGGTGGAAAAAACCGTTCAAGAAAACGGCAAACACAGTGTAGCCTATTATGGAAGTGGTCAGCTTGGTTCTGAAGAGACGCATATAATGAACAAGGTGCTTAAGGCGGGTGGAATGCTTGCAAATAATGCAATCGAAGGACAGCCCAGAACATGTATGGCGTCTGCTGTAGTGGGCTATCTTTACACATTTGGGAAGGATGAACCGTATGGTAGTTATGACGACATTGATGTCCCCGACCCTGATTTCAAAAGACATGCAGATACCTTTTTTATAATCGGAAATAATACTGCAGAGGCACACCCTATACCATTTGGCAGGATAGCCGCTGTTAAGTCTAAAAATCCTGATAAGATAAAGGTTATCATGGCTGACCCTAGAAAGACACGTTCTGGAACAATCGCTGATTTATGGCTTCCATTTGCCACAGGCAGGGACCTTGCCCTCATTAATTCAATTGCCTATGTAATAACCCATGAGCTTGATGGAGCAAAATATGATATAGAAAAAGGCACAGTAGATGCAAAGTGGAAATATCTGGATAAAAAGTTTATCGAGAGACATGCAAACTTTGGAATACATGAAGATGTCAAAAAGACATGGTTGCTTACAGAATATGGTGGCTTGCGAGGGGCTGCTTATGATACAAGCCATTCACTTGGACTCGTTAGAAAAGTTTATCCTGACTTGAAAAAGAAATATACTTCAGATGCCGAGATAATGAAAGACCTTTATAAAGGTTTTGCTATATTCCTTAAATTCCTGTCCGATTATAATCCAGACAAAATATCTGATTTGATATTTGAAGGAGAATCACCCCTTGTTTATGATAGGGTAACGAGAACATGGAAAAAAATAAGCGGACCAGAGGCTATAAGAACTGCTGCAAAATGGTATGCAGAGGGCTACACTACATCTATCTGGTGTATGGGCGTAAACCAGAAGGTTCAAGGAACATGGACTAATGCCTCATTGCATATGCTGAACTTAATTACGGGTAAAACAGTAAAGCCCGGCAGGCATTCCTTCAGCTTCACAGGGCAACCAAATGCTTGTGGCGGTATTAGGGCGCCGGGTGCTCTGTGTCATGCCCTTCCTTATGGAAGGGTTGTTGCAAACCCACTTCACAGGGCAGCTGTTGAAAAAATATGGGGTGACAGAGCAGCATCTTACTTGAAAAAAAGAGCCGTATCACAAACTGAAATCACTGCTGAGACTGCAAAAATAAAGATCCACGATAAGCCAGGTCCCCATACGCAGGAGATGTTTAGGAGGCTTGCGGCAGGGCAAATAAAGGTGCAGTTTATTTCATGCGTAAATCCAGGACAATCTCTTGCATATTCATGGCCATATAGACAGGCAATGGGTGCTGCAAAAAAGGGACAGGCATGGCCCCTTACTGTAACACTTGAGGCTTTTCCAACATCTACCACGATGGTCTCTGATGTCGTTCTTGGAGCATCCAGTTGGTTTGAGAAAGAGTTTATCTTTGGAAATCTGGAAAGGAGATATCAAGTCATAAAACAGGTTATAGAGCCTTATGGAAATACGATGGCTGATCATACCATCTTTGCTATGATAATGAGGAGGCTTGAGGAAAAGGGTCTTGTGCCAAAAGGTCATATCTCACAGTTCTGGCCTGAAAAATATGATGGTAAGGATTGGATGAAAACGACCATAGATGCAGCGAAGACAAAGGAGTGGAATAGGGAGTTCAGCTCAAACATTTGGGAAGAAATGATGGCTCTTTCAGGAGGCACAGGATATAATTTTACTGGCATGAATAGAAAGGTTCTACTTGATAGGAACCACGGCTTCAGAATCCCATTCCCAGTTGATGTCCATACCGATACAACATTAAAGGCAAGTGTAACCTCTCACATTATTTTGACTAAAATTCTCACATTATATTGAACAATA
>DYHD01000064.1 GCA_020724365.1 Thermodesulfovibrio yellowstonii
GACCTGCTCCTCTCACAAAATCAAGATGAAATGGGAAAAAGCCTCCTACAATAGGGACGAATAAGACCCCTCCTCCAATGCCGCCTAAAACTGCTACAATTCCAAGCAAAAATGAAACAATAAATAAACTTAATGGCCAAAACCACCATGGCATTGACGAGGTAGTATCAACAGATGAAACAGAATTGCTTGCCTCGAGTATCATCAAAAAAGAATCAAAAAAGATGCAAACTATAGAAAATACAGAAATAAGGAAAATTTTATTTGCAATAATATTTTGCATAATTTTTATATTATCGTTGCAATTGTTAAATATTGTCAATTTCATATATTATTTGATATAAAATTATAAATATAACGCAATTAAAAGACAGCTTAATTGTAATTATACTCCAAAAGTATTAATCCAAATCCCGATATAGAATTTTTTAAACATTCTTAATCCAGTAGGACAGCCGTCCCGGCTGTCTTATGCCGCATCATCTTTCAAGGCAGGCGTCTCGCCTGTCCTACCAGTGTTTGATATATCTAAATCGGGATTTAGGTATTAAATTAAATTAATAGTTGCTAATATCGAATCGTTTCTGTTATAAAATAGATAAAAGAGTTTCAGCCTGCCCTGTTAGTGTAAGGCAGAAAAGTTATTCCTACAAATAATTTATTTTAGGGGGCAGAGGTAAGATATTTAGCGAGCATGCCTTCTTGTGAAGGAAGCCCATAATATCTTCTAAGCACCCACCTGTTTACAGGGAAATAATTTTTCAACCTCACGGCAGGGTGGGTTATAAATTGATTTGTTTTTTGGTCAGTTTTTATGGATAGCAGTAATTAATTATATAGATAAAGGGTATAGGTCTTGATTTCAAGACTTTAATAATCTCAAATAGAGGATTAAATATTAATGAAATATGTAACTTTTAAATATCTTTGATATATAATCATTTTCCTTAATTTTTTCATTACCTATCCATAATATTCTGCCTTTTTTAATCTATTACACTTATCTTTCATTAATCATTTTTAAAAAATATTTTTGTGAAGACGGCATTTTTCGAGGTCTTTAATTATTTTTCTACAAAGCGATAAATGCCTAATTTATCTGAAAATTTGCATATTTAGTATTACCTAAATTGAGCGATTTTCTCTTTAACTATCATTCCTCACGGACACATTCGCTTCGCTCACTCAGTGCATGGTTTATCCCGAATGAAAGATAGATTCCTCACAGAGCCTGTCCCGAGCGGAAGACGAGATTCCTTGCTCCACTCGGAATGACAAGCGAGGGATTCGGAATAACAGAGTGAGGGGTTCGGAATGACACTAAAGAATCTCTCAATTTGGGTATTAGTCAATTCAAAAGGAATTTGTATTAATATGTTTTGTTTAATGCAACATAAAGCTTATATCGTTAGGGAGGCTCGCTATAAATATGAACAGTATTATCTTATTTTTACTTGCGATTGCCACAGGAGTAGCGGTCGGTTTCATTTTCATTCTTTTCTGTAAAAGGACTTTAGCTGAACAAAAAAAATCTTTTGAAAATGAAAAACTAAAATTTCTCGAAGAATCAAAACGCGAAGCTGATAATATTAAAAAAGAAGCTTTGATTTCGGCTAAGGACGCTGCATACCATATGAAGTCAGAAGCCGAGAAGGAGATACGCGAGAGGACTAGAGAAATAAATACACTCGACAAACGGATCAGACAAAGAGAAGAACAGATCGAAAAAAGGATTGATTTCATCGAGAGAAAAGAAAATGAATTTAATCGCAAAGAAAAAGAATTGCTTCACAGAGAGCGGAGTCTTAATGAAAAAGAAAATCAATACACAGAACTCGTCAAAGAGCAGATTGTTGTTTTGCAGAGGCTTTCTGGTTTAACAACGGAAGAAGCAAAACAGGAAATATTAAAAAGGCTTGAAAATGAAGTTAAGTTCGAATCTGCAAAATTAGCCAAAAAGATAGAAGATGAGGCAAAAGAAAATGCCGAAAAAAAGGCTAAAGAGATTATTGGACTTGCAATTCAGAGGTATGCGAGTGACTATGTTGCTGATGCTACAGTCTCCGCCGTAAGTTTGCCAGCCGACGATATGAAGGGGAGGATAATCGGCAGAGAAGGTAGAAATATCAGGGCATTTGAGGCTGCTACAGGGGTTGATCTTGTTGTAGATGATACCCCTGAAGTAGTAACACTCTCTGCTCATGACCCTATCAGACGAGAAATTGCACGAATAGCCCTTGAAAGACTGATAGCCGATGGTAGAATACACCCAGCAAGGATTGAAGAAATTGCAGAGAAGGTGAAAAAAGAAGTTGAAACATCTATAAAGGAAGAAGGTGAAAAGGCTGTTTTCGATCTCGGACTTACAGGAATCAATCCTGAATTAATCAAAATCATAGGAAGGCTTAAATATAGACAATCTTATGGACAAAACATACTCCAGCACTCTTTGGAGGTAGCCTATTTTGCAGGCATGATGGCAAGCGAGCTTGGAGCTGATATTAAGCTCGCCAAAAGAGCGGGCTTACTTCATGATATAGGCAAAGCCCTTGATCATGAAATGGAGGGGTCTCATCAAGATATCGGGGTTTTTATAGCAAAAAAATATGGTGAAAATAACAAGGTTATAAATGCAATATTAGCCCATCATGGAGATGTTGACCCAATTTGTGTTGAGTCTGCACTTGTTGCCGCTGCGGATGCAATGTCAGCTGCAAGACCAGGTGTAAGAAGGGAAAGCATAGAGAATTATCTTAAGAGACTTGAAAAACTTGAAGACATGGCTATGTCTTTCGGGGGTGTTGAGAAGTGTTATGCTATCCAAGCCGGCAGAGAAATCAGGATATTGGTGAAACCTGATGAGATGGATGATGAATTGTCCTCAATGGTTGCGAGATCACTTGCAAGGAAGATAGAATCAGAAATGACCTATCCTGGACAAATAAAGGTTACTGTTATAAGAGAATCCCGATATGTTGAATATGCAAAGTAAAGGTTAGATAGAAATGAGAGTGCTCTTAATAGGTGATATTGTAGGTAAGACAGGAAGAAATGCTATTAAATATTTGCTGCCAAACATAATAAGTAGATACAAGGTGGATTTCATAATCGCTAATGGAGAAAATTCCGCAGGTGGTTTTGGCATAACAGAAAAAGTAGCTATAGAGCTTTTTAGTTATGGCATTAATGTTATTACAACAGGAAATCATGTTTGGGATAAAAAAGAGTCTATTCCATATATTGCAAAAGAAAGCAAAATTTTAAGACCTTTAAATTTCCCAATTGGTGCTCCTGGTACTGGTAGCATATTACTTAATGTTGATAATAAAAAGCAGATTGCCGTTCTCTGTGTCTCTGGCAGGGTTTTCATGAATATACTAGATTGTCCTTTTAAGACTGCAGATATTGAAGTATCAAGGTTAAAAGAATTTACTGATATAATCATTATTGATTTCCATGCAGAAGCAACATCCGAAAAAATAGCTTTCGGTTATTTTATGGATGGCAAGGTCAGCGCTGTAGTTGGTACTCATACTCATGTGCAGACAGCAGATGAAACAATTCTTTCTGGAGGGACTGCTTACATAACAGATGTTGGGATGACTGGTCCGATTGATTCCGTGATCGGAATACAGAAAGACCAAATCATAGAAAGATTTCTTACCCATATGCCGCGTAAATATGATGTTGCTTCTGGCCAAGGAGTGCTATCTGCTGTAGTCCTCGAAATTGATGATAAGAATGGGAAATCTATTGCTATAAAGAGGCTGCAGATTAAAGGTCATACAACAACGGATGCAAGGAGATAATGTTTAAACTAAACTACTGATCATTTGGAAAATATTTGAAAGAGTCTCACTTTTTTAGAAAATTGGCAGAACGATATTTATAATATATTGCACAATTACCCTCATCACTCACCATACAAGCTCCCATAGGCTTTGAAGGTGTGCATTTCTGCCCAAATAAGCTGCACTCAGGCGGGGTCATAATCCCCTTTAGAACATATCCGCACATGCATCCTTTGGGTGCCTCATCTAAATCCATTTCATAGATATTGAAGATACTATTTATATCTCTATGCTTAAATCCTTGTCCTAAAGACAAACCGCTTCTTTCTATTAAACCAATCCCTCTCCAGTAAGCTAAATCAGGCTCGAAATATTTATAGATAAGGCTTAATGCTTTCTTATTGCCTTGTTTTTTTACTACACTGCTATACTGAATTTCAATATCGCTTCTTTCTTCATAAATTTGCCGTAAAAGCATAGCAATACCTGTTAAGATATCATCTGCTGTAAAGCCTGTAATAACTGAAGGTATTGAATATTTAGATGAAATAAACTCATAAATGTCGCTGCCTATTATTGTGCTGACATGTCCCGGAAGTATAAAACCGTCTATTGCAATCTCTTTTGAGTCAAGCAAGAAATTGAGTGCTGGAGGAAGTAGTTTATTTAGAGGATAAATATGAAAATTATCTATTCTGCTTTGTTCAGCTTCTTCTATTGTAGCAGCAATGAGAGGGATAGTAGTCTCGAACCCTGTTGACAAAAAAACTATCTTCTTATTTTGATTTAACCTTGCAATATCAAGGCTTATCATAGGAGAATATACAACGATTATATTAGCACCTTCAGCCCTTGCATCTGAAAGGGATAGTCTGCTGCCTGGAACCCTCATCATATCACCAAAGGTCGTAAGAATAATATCATCCTGCCTTGATATTTCTATTGTTTTATCTATATCATTTATTGATGTGACACAGACAGGACAACCTGGTCCACTCAAGAGGGTTATTGATTCAGGCAAAATATCTCTAATACCATGCTTGAATATCTCGGCAGTATGAGTGCCGCATACTTCCATTATGTTGAGTTTGCGGGCTATTGTTTTGCTTAATTTTTCTATTAATTTTAATAATTCATGCATATTAATTAATGAAAACCCCTTCTCTTTTAATTTTAAACTTAAAGATGTAAAATGTAATAATAAATTATACAATAACAACTATATGATATCAGAGTCATCTAATAACTTCACATTATATTCAGTAGAAAAAGTATTTGAAGGAAAATTTTCCATCGCTTCAAATATAAAACTTCTGTGGAAAGGAACTGATTCTTTCAATACTATTTTTGACGCTGTAAGGGGGGCAAAAGAACAAATTTGTCTCGCATTCTACATCTTTAGAAATGACGAGACAGGTAAGGCTCTGTCTGAAATCCTTAAACAAAAGTGCAAAGAAGGAATCAATGTTTATCTCTTATATGACCATTTTGGTTCTTTCGGAACTCCAATGAGTTTATGGAACAGCCTTAAAGATGCTGGAGTAAAAATTAAGGCTTCAAGACCATTTAGGTGGACAAATCCATTTCATTATGTGCATAGAGACCATCGCAAATTGATTATAATTGATTCAAACAAAGCCTTTACAGGTGGTTTGAATATAGCTAATGAGTACAGCGGATTTCATATTAAATCTAAAGAGAAAAGCTGGCGTGATACAGGAATTATGCTTGATGGTCCAATAGCAGGCGAACTTTTAAGGAATTTTGAGAAAAGCTGGTATGCATGGGGTGGAGAGAAAATTATGCACCCAAAGGAATATTCTCCCAAAAAGCCTCATAATAATTTAAATAAATCCTTTGAATTATTAGATCTCTGGAAATATAGAGGCGGACTTCTGACAATCCCTATCTTCGCTAATTCTGCAAGAGGAAGAAGAAAGCTTAGAAGGCTTTTTTATTACAGTATAAACCATGCCAAAAATAATATCAATCTAACTACAGCTTATTTTATTCCAAGCGATAGAATGATTGATACCTTAATAAATGCTGTAAAAAGAGGTGTAAGAGTCAGGCTTCTCATTCCTGGCAAAAGCGATGTTCCTATAGCATCATATGCAGGAAGGGCTTTTTTTACAAGGCTCTTAAATGCAGGGATTGAAATCTATACTTATTTGGGGCAGATACTTCATGCTAAAACTTACCTTTTTGATGACTGCTGGAGCATAATTGGCTCAACAAATCTCGATTTTCAATCCTTTCGATACAACGACGAGGGGAATGTCGGAATACTCGATGTTGGATTTGCATCACAAATGACCAATGTATTTGAAGAAGATATAAAAAATTCTATAAAGATTGAACTCTCTACATGGAAGAAAAGACCATTCTTTGATAAGGTCAAAGAACATTTTTGCTCTCTATTTAAGAAAAGGCTTTAGCCTGTATCTTACTTTGCGGTGATTATATTAAGATGAAGTTAATTATGGCTGGAGCATAAAGATAAATTATATTTTTACTGGCGGAGAGGGAGGGATTTGAACCCTCGGTGAGGTATTAGCCCCACACACGATTTCCAGTCGTGCCTGTTAAGCCACTCCAGCACCTCTCCAAAGCATTAGGATAATTAGATTTCGACTTGATGAAGAAGAAAACATCTCTAAAATCTTTTGCTGCATAATATAACATATTTTGCTATTTTTTCTGAATCAGTTATCCCAAAAAATGTAATTAATAAAGTTTATTAGTGGGTATGTATACACACTATCTGAAAATTGACTGCATTTTTTGATTTAATCACCAGCCAGCCAGATTGAATTAATTTTAACTCACTCACTTTCCAATACAAAATTCACTGAAAATTTTATTCAATATATCCTCAGAAGTAACGGTGCCTGTTATCTCCCCAAGACAATCAATAGCTTCGTGGAGAACGGAAGCTATTATTTCAAAGGGTTCATCTTTATTAATTAAATCTTCAGTTTCTTCAAGGAATTTTATTGTCTTCTCTAAAGAATTCTTGTGCCTTATATTTGTTACTATATAGCTATCCATCGCATCTCTATCAACTCCTGCAATGCACGAGGAGTATATCTGTTCTTTTAGTTGTTCTATCCCGAACTGCTTCAAAACAGATATTTTGATGCAGTTATTATCATCTATTTTTAAATCTTTAATATTGAATAAATGACTTTCTATGTCAATTTTATTAATCAATATAAGTGCCTTTTTATTCTTTATTTTATCTACTATTTCCATATCAGCATTATCTATTGGTTTACTACAGTCAAAAACTGCGAGGATGATATCAGAATCTTCTATGGCTTGCAGGCTTCTTTTTACACCTTCCTTTTCTGCAATATCATAGGATTCCCTTATACCTGCAGTATCTATTATCCTTAAGGGCAGTCCATTGATATTAAGATAATCTTCTATAATATCCCTCGTAGTGCCTGGCTGCTCAGTTACGATTGCCCTATCTTTTTCAATCAGACAGTTCAAAAGTGAAGACTTTCCAACATTTGGTTTGCCAATGATTGCTGTATTGACACCTTCCCTGAAAAGTCTGCCTTCATCAAAACTTTCTACAAGTCTTTGTAATACTGCCCTTGAATCATTAATCTGCTGAAGCATTTCATGAGTTTTGGCTATTTCTATCTCTTCATCAGGAAAGTCGATATATGCTTCAATATTGACACATAGCCCGATGATTTTATTAATAAGTTCATTTATCCTGCGGGATAAATTCCCTTGAAGCTGCTGTATGGCTATCTTTTCAGCTTTTGCTGTTTTAGACCTTATGATATCAATAACAGCCTCTGCTTGTAAGAGATCAATCCGCCCATTGAGGAAAGCCCTTTTTGTAAATTCTCCTGGCTCGGCAAGCCTCGCTCCATTCCTCAAAAGAAGTAATAATGTGTTGGTTAGGGGGAGCATCCCCCCATGACAATTTATTTCCACCACATCCTGCCTTGTATATGTATGGGGAGCTTTCATAACGGTGAAAAGGGCTTCGTCTATCTTAGTGCCAGATTCAATATCAACTATGAACCCGTAGGTTATGGTATGGGATTTGATTTGAGATAATCGCTTATTTAAAGGAGATAGAAACACCTTATCAGCAAAAGGGATAGCATCTTTACCGCTTAACCTTACTATGCCTATACCGCCCTCACCGAGAGGGGTTGATATTGCTACAATTGTATCATTTAAAGACATTTGTGCTTTTTATAAGGGTTAAAATATAGTTAGCTTTTACAGAAGGATTGAGCCTTTTATCTGGATTTTTGTATTATATCATTTAATTATTTTATTCTCATAAATTGCATAAAGATAATATGGATACCATCGAAAAACTCAAGATACTGTCTCAGGACTCTCAGTATGACCTTGCTTGTGCTTGCGGAACGAATAAGGATGACCGCAGGAAAAGAGGGCTCGACGGCAAATGGCTTTATCCTGTTGCATTGCCACAAGGCGGTTATTCCATACTACTTAAGACATTGCTTTCCAATTTCTGTTTAAATGATTGCAAATACTGCCCTCTTCGTTCAGACACCAATATCAGAAGATGCACCCTTCAGCCCGAAGAAATTGCAAAAATATTCATGGACTATGTCAGAAGTAAAAAGGTATTTGGTCTCTTCTTAAGTTCAGCCGTTATTGGTAGTCCTGACCACACAATGGATAAAATCAATGCAGCAGCAAGGATTATTAGAGAAAAGTATAACTACAAAGGGTATATTCATCTAAAAATCATTCCTGGCGCCTCTGATGCTGCTATTGAGGATTCCATATCTCTCGCTAATGCTGTATCCTTAAATATTGAGACACCTGGCTCAAAAAGATTTGAGATACTTTCAAAGAAGAAAGATTATGCTAATGATATCATTCATCCATTAAAACTGATATCAAAGCTTACCCAAAAAGAATTTAAGTATAAAAAAGTCAAAAGCACCACCCAGTTCATTGTCGGAGCCTCTGACGAGACCGATTCAGAAATAATTAAATACACATTCAATCTCTATGAAAAATTAAAATTTCAAAGGGCATACTTCTCAGCGTATCAGAGAGGGCTTGGACATCCCGATATCCCAGGTGAAAAAATAGTTACAAATCTGAATAATCCCCTTACCCGTGAACATCGTCTTTATCAGGTAGATTATCTAATCCGAAAATATGCCTTTAAGATGGGAGATATAATATTTGATCAAAATGGGAACCTTATGCTTGACAAAGACCCTAAGATTCTCTGGGCAGAAAGACATCCCGGATTTTATCCTGTAAAGATAAACAGTGCTGATAGAGAGACTTTATTAAGAGTGCCGGGCATTGGACCTAGAACAGTTGAGCTAATATTAAAAAACAGGGGATTTAGAAGCATTTCAAGTCTTGAAGATTTAGGTTTAAAGGGCAAACTATTACAAAAGGCAAAAGAATATATAGCTTTTCGTTAAACTTTCATGAAAAAACAAAAACCCACTATCCTCCATCCCTCAATCATATATGGCTTTTTAGCCTTGGGCATTATATCAGCTATAGCCTTCAGGACTATAACAATCCTGCAGAATATCGAACCTGCGTGGGTAAGGCCTATGTGGTATATAGGTGTTGTAGGTTATATGTTCTTCTTTCTTTATAGATATTATATTGCTGAAAGACGAAAAAAGGCTATAGAGATGTATCAATTAATAGAAAAGGTAAAGGCGAATGCCTGCCTTACAGAAGAGGATCGTGAGGTAGTAATATATTTACTTTCATCAATACAAAAATCACCTGAAAACATCAATTATCTCATTATCTTCATTCTTTCAATAATAGCAATCATCTTTGACTTGTATTACTATTTCTTTGTAGGGTAAGTTGTTTAAATTGAGTAATTACTTAATACGAATATAATTTGTTATACTTAAAAATCGCTATTAATAAATCTTGAAACTTAAATATAAAAATTAGGAGTTGATATGCCACAAGAAAAAGCAACTTTAGACGAAAAATCATACTATGAAAGGGCTCTTGAAATTAAAGAAAGGAGACCGTATTCGCCCTGCAGAGCAGCATGTCCTGTGCATACGGATATTCAGGCATATATAGGTTTAATTGCTAAGGGCAAATACAACGAAGCCTTTGATGTTATAACGGCCCCCAACCCAATTGCATCTGCCTGTTCGATGATATGTCATCATCCATGTGAGCAAGCTTGCAGACGCTGTGCTATTGACGAACCTCTTGCAGTTAGAAATCTAAAGAGATTTGCTATGGAGCAATCTACTGAATACCGCAGAAGCAAACGCAAACCTGTCACTAAGACCATGAATAAGAGCATCGGGATAATCGGCTCTGGTCCTTCGGGGTTAACAGCAGCTAATGATCTTGCATCAGTTGGCTATAATGTAACTATATATGAACGACACCCTGTCTTGGGTGGTATGCTTATATCGGCAATTCCAGCTTATCGCCTACCCCGAGAGATGTTGAAAGAAGATATAGATGATATAATCTCCAAAGGTATTGAGGTTAAGACTAACTGTGAGATTGGTAAGGATATAACCCTCAATGACATTATATCAAAACATGATGCTACACTAATTGCCATCGGACTCTCTCAAAGCCGCTCATTAAATATTCCCGGCGTAGAAGGATCAGGAGTTTTACTTGCGATTCCCTTTCTAACTGATGTTGCTTTTGGGAAAAAGCCTGAAATTGGGAATAATGTATTAGTCATAGGTGGTGGAAATGTTGCAGTAGATGTTGCCCGTTCGGCAAGGCGCCTTGGAGCTAAAAATGTCTCGATGGTATGCCTTGAGAGTGCTGAAGAAATGCCTGCATGGAAGTGGGAAATAGATGAGTGTTTGGAGGAAGATGTAAAGATTTATAACAGGTTTGGACCTAAAGCTATTCGCAGGACTGATAGCAAAGTAGAGGGTCTTGAGGTAGTTAAGGTTAAATCCGTCTTTGACGAGATGGGAAGATTTTCACCTACTTTTTATGATGATCAAATATCATTTATTGAAGCAGATACTATTATTATAACAATAGGACAAATGTCTAATTTCTCTTTCTTGAAAGACAGCCCTATTAAATTAGACCCGAGAGGGCGTATTGAGTGGGACCCCGATACTCAGATGACGAATGCGAATGGAGTCTTTGTCTCTGGAGAAGTAGTAACAGGTCCAGGCTCTGCGGTTGCGGCAGTTGCAAATGGTCATAGGGCAGCCCTCGCAATACATCTCTATCTTAAAGGCAATACTATCAAAGGTGCCCTCCCAGAACAAGAAAAAGAAAAGATAGCCCCTCTACCAACATGTGTGGCTGAAATGATCTCGCCTTCTTCAAGGCAGGACATTAAGCATCTTGCACCAGAGGTAAGATGTGATACATTCATCCATTTTGAGATTGGATATGATGAAGAACACGCCCTCAAAGAAGCCGCCAGGTGTAGGGGATGTGGCGGCGGTGCATATGTAAATATCAATCATTGTATGGGATGCTTGACCTGCCAAAGGATATGTCCGTATGGAGCACCTGTAGTCTCATCATATTCTGTAATCAGACCCGAATATTGCCAGGCATGCGGATTATGTGCGCCTGCATGTCCGGGTAGGGCAATAAGCATGTTGAGTTATGACATTGATGAGATAAGAAATACTATGGGTGCAATCATTGGAAATGCTGATAAGAAAAGAGGAAACCCCATCATAGTTGGCTTTCTATGCACACATCATGTTGGTGTTCTTGGTTTTGACCTACCTGATAATATATACAAGATTCCCATACACTGCATTAGCCGCGTTGATATTCTTGATATCTTAAGTGCTTTTGAGCACAAAGCTGATGGTGTTGTAGTGTTTCACTGCGATGATGGCACATGCAAGTATAAAGGCATAAAAGAGCGTGTTTCAGCAAGGCTTGAAAATGCTGAAAAAGTTCTTGATAGTCTTGGTATAGAAAAAAGAAGGCTTGCTATGCTCTCTATGACATCTAATAATGGTGAGCCATATAAGAATGCATGTCTTAATTTTATATCGCAGATAAAAGATATGGGGCTAAGATTATAAGTTCAGCCTAAAACTCAAGAAGGGACTATAATTCAGTCCCTTCTTGATAAATAACGAATTTTATTGACCCTTTAAGCAAAGGATTTTCATCCCTCTACGATACCTCTTTCCTGCCACATAAACCAGTTGCCTGTATCGGCAAGATAAGAATAAGTATTTGAAAAAATATTATAGTGTTTCTCTTCCTCAGAAATAAGTTTCTCAAGTAATACAGTTTCTTTATCGCTCTTGCTATCTGACAAAAGATTCTTATAAAACTCTATTCCTTCTTTTTCCATCTGCATTGCTATCTTAAATGCTTCCATTTCATCATTAGTTGCTGAAACTTTTTTCATCATACTGCCCTTCATTGATTCAAATATAGTCTGGATATTCTGCATAGGATTAACATCAGATAGTTGAATATTTAAATCTTTGAGAATCGCATCTAAATATTTAAGATGCCTTTTTTCATCTTCAGCTATTGCAAGAAACATCTTTTTACCTACAGGATTTGATGTTTTATCAGCAGCCTCAGTATAAAACTTAATTGCATCGGTCTCCATTCTCACAGCAATTTCTATTGAATTCATAATTATCACTTCCTCCTTATATTTGAATGTTTAAAATGAACCTATAATCATATAATACAATATTTTTGATTACATTCAAAACATAATGTACCCTCTCCCCTCTTTAGTATTGTCAAAATTAACCACAGAGAACACAGAGAAAATATTAAATATTAATAAG
>DYHD01000065.1:0-1413 GCA_020724365.1 Thermodesulfovibrio yellowstonii
CTCTTTTTTCATAAAACTTTTGACATTACCTGAAAATGGGGGTTGCGAATTATGCTCCGTCAGACCCCACCATCGCAACCCCTGAAATGGTGAGGCATAACAAATTATTATATAGTTTCTCAATAATACTATTAGGATGGGTCAAAATAATTCTGAAAAAAACTTGAATTCATAAGACATCTCTCATTTAAATTAATTTTAATTATACCAAAATGTGCCTTAACTTTCTCGCCAAGAAGTCTTGCTCAACTTCACCTAAAGACAGAGGGAGCTTCACGGCATATTTCGGCAATACAATTTTGTTTAAAACGGACTTACTGACGGTTATTTTTAGGGGTATATATTTATAAGATATTGATAAATAAGGTTTTTCTGGCGGGAGCGTGTGGGAATCGAACCCACCCTGCCCGATTTTTTCAGGCAACACCGGATTTGAAGTCCGGGAGAGACACCAGAACCCTATACACTCCCAAGCATAATTTTACTTAATTTTAATTCTTTTAGGCAATTCATTATTTAAACCTAAATCCTGATTTGGATATATCAAGCACAGGCAGGCACTGTTCTGTTGGATTAAGGGTGTTTAAAAAATTCTATATCAGGATTTGAATTAAATTATCATAAAAGTTGATGTCACATCTGCCTTGCTACTTTAAAAATGCTTTGAGATAATTCAAGAATATTTTCTGTTGACATTCTGATTATTAAATAGTATAAATATATTAAAAACACTAAGAGGAGGATCGTGATGGGATATTACATTATATTAACTAATCTAACTGATGAAGGCAGAAAAACAATTAAGGAAAACCCTGCAAGATTGTTTGAAGTTAATAAGGAACTAGAAGCAATGGGCGTCAAAGTAAAACAGCAATTCGCTGTATTAGGCCCTTACGACTTTGTTAACATCATTGAAGCCCCAGACAATGAGACGGTAATGAAAATGTCAGTAGCACTTGGTGCAAGAGGCTCTCTGCATTTGCTATCATTGCCTGCTGTGCCCGTAGAAAATCTCCTTATGGCTATGAAATAAGCAACTTTTATCGTATATGTAACAAATTCCATTATTTTGCTTAAGCTCTAAAACAAAGCCCCTGCATAAAAGGGGCTTTGTTTTTGCTTATGAACCTGATTATTTAAATTAATTTTATTTTAAGGTTTAATATTATTCTATCGTCCTTTTCTCTATCAATGTTTATTTAATATTGACAGTACTGTTACAGATTGTTATATTTGTAAGCATGAAAATCCTTATTTTTGCATTTATTCTGATTTTTTTCACCCCTTTTGCCTCTGTAGCGGAAATAATAATTGGGGGCAAAACCATTCATAAAATCGTTAAGGGCGATACATTAGATCTCATAAGCTCTAAATATGGAGTTAGTAAAAAAAGAATCATCAAAGATAATAATA
>DYHD01000065.1:1423-12225 GCA_020724365.1 Thermodesulfovibrio yellowstonii
TTGATGAAAAAAAGATTCTCAAAATCGGGGATAAAATCACATTAAATACAACTAAGATAGTGCCAAAAATTCTCGAAAACGGAATAATTATTAATATCCCTGATAGAATGCTATATTTTTTTGAAAACAGTTATCTTAAAGCAGCTTTTCCTGTAGGTCTTGGAATGCCTTCATGGAGAGGCATTACTCGATGGAGAACACCTGCTGGGAATTTCAAGATTACAAGCAAAAGGGAAAACCCAACATGGCATGTCCCTAAATCTATACAATGGAAGATGGCTATGAAGGGTGAACCTGTAAAAACTATAGTCCCGCCCGGCCCTGATAATCCGCTCGGCAGGTATGCAATAGGCACTTCGATTCCGAGTATAGTAATTCATGAGACAATATGGCATACTAGCGTATATCAATTCAGAAGTCATGGATGCATCAGGGTTTTGCCTGAAAATATGGAAATGCTTTTTGAGAAGACAAATATAAGTATGACAGGTGAAATAATATACGAACCAATTAAGATAGCTACAACTCCAGATAACAGGATTTTTCTAGAAATTCATAAAGATATTTATGGGAAATTAAAAGATATTAAATCTGAGACAGAGAGAATTATTAATGAAAGAGGGGTTAGTGATAAAATAAGCTGGCAAAAGGTAGAAGTTTTAATTAAAGAAATTTCTGGTATTGCTGAGGACATTACTTTATGATTTCAAGAAGGTATTTTCTTAAGTAACTGCCGGCATTGCAGCAGCTTTTCCATCAAAGAAAGCATTAGCTTTTGCAAGACATTCAATATCCATATAGGTGAACGATTAGATATCAAATATTTTCAATCGGGCATTTACGATAAGAAGGCATGAAACAGCATTAATTATTTTTTAAGCTGTCATTTTACAATTGTAGAAATTAATTAAATGGATAAGAGTAAATACAGAACCGAAGAAATAAATGCCTTATATGAAATAAGCAGGCTTTTGAGTAATCCTTTAAATCTCAAACAAAACCTCAAAGGTGTCTTAAGAATCCTTTCAGAATATCTTGATATGAAAAGGGGAACTATAGCCTTAAGAAGTGATTATGGAGTAACAATCTTTACTGCCCATGGATTGTCGGAAGACGAGATTAGGAAAGGAAAATATAAGCTTGGTGAGGGTATAATTGGTCAGGTAGCTAAACATGGCAGCCCAATAGTGATTCCAAATATTGGAGATGAACCGCTTTTTCTGAACAAGACAGGTTCGAGAAAGGCAATTGACAAAGAAAACATAGCATTTCTATGCGTTCCTATAAAACTAAAGAATGAGATATTAGGTGTGCTTAGTGTTGATAGGCTATTTATAAAAGGGGTTTCATTCGAAAAAGACTTAAGGCTTCTGAAAATTATTACATCCCTTATCTCACAATCAGTAAAACTATTCGCCGAGATTAATAAAGAGAAACAAGCCCTCATCGAAGAAAAAGAAAATCTTCGGCATCAACTTAAAGGCAGATATAGTATAGCAAGCATTATTGGCATTTCTGATAGAATGCAGGAGGTTTTTGATGCTGTAAACAGAGTGGCGCCTTCAAAGGCAACTGTTTTGCTAAGAGGAGAAAGCGGCACTGGCAAAGAACTGATAGCTAAGGCTATTCATTATATGAGCAAAAGGTCAGATGAATCCTTTATTAAATTCAATTGTGCCTCGATACCAGAAGGATTGCTCGAATCTGAGCTTTTCGGGCATGAAAAGGGGGCTTTCACCGGCGCTTTATCTATGAGAAAAGGCAAATTTGAACTCGCACATAAGGGAACCATTTTTTTGGATGAAATTGGTGATTTGCCCATTGCCTTGCAGCCAAAAGTCCTAAGGGTCATACAAGAAAGAGAATTTGAAAGGGTTGGAGGGGATAAAACAATAAAGGTTGATGTAAGATTGATTGCCGCAACAAGCAGAAATCTTGAGGAACTCCTATCAGAAGGTAATTTTCGTGAGGACCTTTATTACCGCCTAAATGTTGTACCAATTTTTCTACCGCCACTGAGAGAAAGAAAGGAAGATATTCCTATTTTAATAGAACATTTCTTAAAAAAGTTCAATGAGGAAAATCATAAATCTGTCAGGATATTGCCGGAAACCTTGCCATTTTTTAAGAATCACCTATGGCATGGCAATGTCAGAGAGCTCGAGAATATTATAGAAAGATTAGTAGTTATGTCATCAGATAATATTATCAAGCCATCTGATCTACCTCTTAACATGAGAGTTTTAAGTGCTAATTCGCAGCTTTCAATAACAAAGAAAGAAGATTCTATCTCAACTATTGAAGAGATCGAAAGGAATATAATCATGGATGCCCTTAATAAAACAGGTTGGGTTCAATCAAAAGCAGCGAGATTGATCGGCGTCACCTCGAGACAGATAGGATATAAGATGCGGAAGTATAATATTTCTAAAATGAAATAATTTTACAATTGCGCAAGTTGGATCCAGTTATTTCCTTAATAAAATTATAATCATTTTCTTTGTCTTATGCTTCGCATAACTGACTGATAAAAGGGTAGAGAATGATTATCAGGTTTGTTTACTATTTATGTATTGCTGAAGTAACATAGATATACTATATTAAGTTACTAAGGAGTGCATAAGTAAGGCATCATTATTGAAAAATCTCCCCTGCCTGCGCCGCAGTCGCGGCAGGCAGGCCTTGCCCCTCTTTGCCAAAGAGGGGCAACACACCCCCTAACCCCTCTTGATAGAGTGGAACACATACCTCCCTTTGGCAAAGGGAGGTTAGGAGGGATTTTTATATAATTAATGTCTTCATACTTATGCCCCCATTAGTAAATAGATAAAAGATGGCAGAGATTTATTAAAAGGTTATTAATAAGGTATGCAGCAAAGGATACAAAAAATAATTGCAATGATGGGAATTGCCTCAAGAAGAAAGGCAGAAGAGCTTATTCTTACAGGTAGGGTAACCGTAAATGGAAAGATTGCCGTTATCGGAATGAAAGCAGACCTTGAAAAAGACCATATCAAGGTTGATGGCAAAATATTAACAGCCATAAACCCTAAGGTTTATTTTGCATTCTATAAACCAAAAGGAGTTATAACTTCTCTATCAGATCCAGAGGGCAGACAGACAATAAAAGATTTCTTAAAAGGCATAAAATACCGTGTTTTCCCTGTTGGAAGGCTTGATTATGAGACAGAAGGATTGCTTTTGCTTACTAATGATGGGGATATGGCTAACTCTCTAATGCACCCATCTTACAAAATACCAAAAATTTATTTAGTGAAAGTTAAAGGTAATATACAAAAGCCTGAGATCAGAAAGATTTCCAGCGGCATTGAGCTTGAAGACGGTTTGACCCTTCCTGCAAGAGTGAAAGTGATAGAATACTCAGAGAGCAACTCATGGCTTGAAATTACAATTTATGAGGGTAGGAAAAGACAGATCAGAAGAATGTTTGATGCAGTCGGACATCCAGTATTAAAACTCAAAAGGGTTGCTATAAACGGGGTCTTTTTAGGGGATTTGAAGGCAGGGCAGATGAGATATCTGACAGAGCAAGAAATAAGACATCTTAAGGAAGGTAGATATGAAAAATAGGATAACAAGATTTCAATTTGTAATAACAGGGCTAAGCACATTATTTTTTTTAATGTTCACAGGGGCTTCATGGGCTTATAATATCAAGGAAATAGAATCAGGACTTAACAGCGGAGACTGGAAAGTGCGACTTTCTGCAGTTGAAAAACTCAGTGGATTGAATGACCAGAAATCATTGAATATGCTTCTTGAAGTTGCAGGTGCAAGGGGTGAGTATTGGCCCGTAAAAATTAAGGCAATTCAACTGCTTGGGGAAAGGGGAGATCCAGCCGCAATACCTGTATTGCTCGATATATATAATGATATATTTCTACATAGCGAATGTCCTTCTATTAAGTCTTATGCAGGTATTGCACTTGGCAGTTTTAAAAATAATGAGCAAGTTTTTAATGCATTAATCTTAGGCATAAACGACCCAGAGCTTTTGATAAGGGAGTCTTCTATTGATTCTCTTGGCAAGATAGGCAACCCCAGAGCTATAGAACATCTCGTCAAACTTCTAAATGATAAAAGCTTTGCAATAAGACATTCAGCTATTAAAGCACTCGGAAATATAGGTGATAAAAAGGCTATCCCATACCTTAATAAGATATTAGAAAATGATAAAGACTCTGTTATTAGAGAAGCAGTCCTTGCTGCAATGAAAAAGGTGTCGCCTTATAGATAGGTGACACCCTGTTATATAACCTTCTTATTTTTTGCCCGTTTTATTTAGGCCTTTAGCCCCTATATGGCATCTTGTGCACTGCTTATCCATAGCAAAGCCTTTTTTTCCATCGTGGCAGGCGCCGCAATATTTACCTTTGCTAAATGATTTATGATTGAAGTCGCCTTTTTTCTCTACATTTGAGGCTTCCATCTGAAATAGTTTATCATGACAGATATTACAGCTTATACCGTAATCTTCTGAGTGAGCCTTATGATTAAAACTCACGGCTTTGACTGGTTTTGTATATATAATTATATCTTCACTTCCTGCTTGTTCAGCAAGCAGCGAATTAGTCATGAAAAAATATAGTCCGCTTAGAATTAATATAAATATCAGTGAGATTTTGAAGATTTTCATTAAAATTCCTCCAGAATTCTTAGAACGTTTGAAATAGTTGTATGAAGAAGCCTGCAAAATAATACAGGCTTCTTGTTATTATTGAATTAACCTCTGGTATAGAAAATATTTGGGGCTGCTCCACTTTCCGGACGAATTACCCATACCGTCTTTTCGACCTGATGAACCATTCTGTAAACCTCGCTGCCAGAGTCTGCGAGGTCTCCAAATATCCTGACCTTGGCAGGACATGCCTCAGCACAGGCTGTAGTTGCTATTCCTTTTGATAATCTGCTTGCAAAGCAAAAATCACACTTATCCACTGAGTGAATTTCCTCATTATAATACCTTGCATTATACGGACATGCTGTCATGCAGGTTTTACATCCTATACATTTTTTATAGTTCATCATAACAATACCATTTTGCTTATCTTTATATGTTGCCTTTGTTGGGCATCCTGTAACGCATGGCGGTCTATTGCACTGATTGCAAAGGATAGGGATGAACTCAACCTGTTGTTCAACTGCCTTTGGCACCTTCCTCTTAAGAATGGTGGTTCTGTAACCATATGAGGGAACATTATTTGTTTTTACACATGCTTCCATGCACAGCTCGCAGTCTATGCATCTATTTTGGTAAATCAACATGCTGTAATGTGGCTTATAAGGATATTGTTCCTTTGAGGAGGCAAAGCTTTCGTCTGCTATCGATAAAAGCGAGAGAATCTTGCCTCCTGCAAGCAACCCAGTCACAGCAAAACCCATCTTAAGAAATTTTCTCCTTTCCATTTTAGGAAGTGAGTCGGGTGATTCTATTTTTAAATTTTCAAAGTCTAATTTCTTGGGAATCATGATATCTCCTCATATCGCTCGTAATAAAATTATCTTGATGCCTCTGTTTTAGCTGTCTCTAATGCTTCAAGATGAGATGCTACAGCTTCGTGTTCATGTTCTTCAACTCTGTGTGCATTGAAGATTTTCTCTCCGAGTAAGAATGTTGTTCCAACAATGCCGATACCACCAAGGACTACGAGTATCTCATGAATAGATGGGAAGTAAGATAATAATAACTCGTATTCGCTTACTCCGAGTTCATAATATGCAGGAACTATCTGACCTACTACAACGAGGTCATATCTCATGAAGAATATTCCGAATATCATCAGAGCAGAGCCTGCAAAAATCATTTTCATATTTCTTCCTTTGGATAGTATATACATAATCAATGGGATAACCATTCCAGCACCTACCTCAAGAAGCCAGAAATTAAAGGCATATTTGCCTGTTAATAAGACCATCAAAGCCTCTCTCTTGCCTTCTGCTCCGACAAATCCTGTTATTATCTTCCATGCGGTGAAGAACATAATTATACATATTGCTAAAATTCCAACCTTCGTTGTAACCTCGAGTGCCCTTGCAACAAGCTTGTCGATGCCTTCACTGTTAACTCTATGAGCAAGGTATGTGAAGAACAATATAGTTGCACACCCAGACATCATGGCTGAAGCTATAAAATATATCGGCATATAAGGTCCGTACCAAAATTCTCTGCCATGAAGCATTCCGAATACTGCTCCAAGATTACTATGGGCTGCTATGCCAGAAACCACCCCCATAAAACCCGCATAAGTAGCAATTTTATGTTTATCAAGCTGAAGGAATATAAACTCCAATATCATAAAGAAAAGATATGCTCCATAAAGTGTCCCCATCCACCAGATATTAGAAGTAAGATTTGGTGAAATTACATTATATATTGCCATCCTAAAAGGGTTTTCAATCTCGAAAAAGATTACTGTAAAACCAGCTATAATTGTCACTATTGAGAGAAAAACAGACCTTTTTGCAATTGGCATAAAATCTTTGACCCCAAAAACATGCCCAATTGAAGATACAAGGCATAGACCTGTTGATGTGACTACAAAAAATACATATGTAGATATTAATATGCCCCAGGGCACCTCACGAGTGACATTATATGCATGATTGAATCCAATATACATAGCGTGAAGACCTGCGACTATTCCAGCTACCGCCATAAGTGCAAATAACCCTAATATTAAGTAAAAAGACTTGCTTAATCCTGTAAAACGACTTATAACAATATCCCATTTTGTCGGTATCGCAATTTCCGCGACTTCCTGTGTTTTTGTTGCATGTTCAGCCATTTTATCCTCCCTAAATTTTATTAAATAAGTTTTTGTATGATTATGCCTTATGTTCCTTTGCCTGTAATTGACCTATTGATGCTCTTTTAGCTTTGACTACCTCTATGACATATCCACACAACCAACCTGTAAAAGATAAACCAATAACAAAAATCGCCCCTGTTACAAGCACCCCTAAAACCATAGTAATACCTACTATTACTCTTGGCATTATAGCCACACCAAGCGGTATTCCAAAGATGTGGCTCGCTATTTTCAATCCTAAAACACCCCCAATGAATGAACTCGGGAGCAGACCAATTACTGCAAATAAGATAATACCAATGATAGCACCTACATAAAGACCTTTTTTAGATAAATCTGTTGTTTTCATCTGAGCCTCCTTATAATTTTCTAAGCCACTTTTGGTATTGTTCTGCCTCTTAACGACATCCTGAGATGTCCTAACATCCAGCCTATGAGTGATGCGCCAGCAACAAAGATTAAACCTGTAATAGCCACACCTATAATCATGCTCAGTCCAACGACTGTTCTCGATAATAGTTCTGTGCTTAAAGGCATCCCAAATAGAAACCCTGCAATCTTTAATCCAATAACTCCTCCAATAAATGAGCTTGGGAATAATCCAACTATTGCAAAAAGTATAAGGCCTGTTATTGCACCTATTAACATGCCTTTGTGTGTAAATTCTCTTTTATTCATTTTATTTGACCTCCTTTAATCATTTATTGATTTAAGTGCAACTCTGATGCCATTTACTAAATCATTGATATATAAAGAAATATGTGATAAAGTTATTCGCAACATTGCGAATAACTTTATTTTTATTTGCTTAATTGCAAGATAGGCTCTAAAGATCATCTTAATGTTATAATTGATGCCTATGGTTGCTGTATCAGGAAAAGGCGTCATTAAAGACTATAATTCATTCAGAGCCGTTGATAATATAGACTTTGAAATATTCAAAGGTGAATGTTATGGATTTTTAGGTCCTAATGGTGCTGGAAAGACATCTGTGATGAGGATGATTCATTGTTTTATGCTTCCCACAGCAGGCGAGATTAAGGTGTTTGGGCTGGATGTTACCAAAGAGCCAAGTCGAATAAAATCAAGGCTTGGGGTAATGCCTCAAGAAGATAATCTCGATGTTGACCTCTCAGTTTTAGAAAATCTGATAGTCTATGCAAGATATTTTGATATACCTAAAAAGATTTCTCGACCACATGCCATGCAATTGCTCGAATTGATTGGGCTAAATGACAAGGCTAATGTAAACATTACCAAACTGTCAGGCGGAATGAAACGCAGACTTTTGCTTGCAAGGGCTTTAATAAATAATCCTGAATTGTTGATATTAGATGAACCAACTGTAGGACTTGACCCTCATAGCAGGCATTTAGTATGGGAAAGCCTAAAAAAGCTCAAATCTAAGGGGATGACATTAATTCTTACTACACATTATATGGAAGAGGCGCAGATGATTTGCGACCATGTTGCTATAATGGACTCTGGGAAAATAATAGTTATTGATACCCCTGCAAATCTAATGAAAATATACGGAGGAAATCTTGAAGATGTTTATTTAAAACTGACGGGGAGGCATCTTGAGTCTTAAAAGATCTTTGAGAGTATGGCAAAGAAATTTTACTGTTTATACTAAACTTTATAAATCCAGCCTTGTGCTTAATTTTGTTGATCCAGTTTTGTATCTCACTGCATTAGGGCTCGGGTTAGGCGCATTTATAAAGGAAATAAATGGAATACCATATATTAAATTTATAGCACCAGGAATTATAGCTTCCTCTGCTATGTTTGCAGCCATTTATGAATGCACTTATGGGACATATGTCAGGATGCACTACCAGAAGACTTTTGATGCAATACTCTCAACTCCAGTTGGTATTTACGAGCTTATTGCAGGAGAAATTTTATGGGGTGCTACAAAAAGCATGTTGTATGGTGTGACAATAATAATAGTAATATCAATGTTTGGGCTAGTGGATTCTTATATGATTTTGTTCCTTATACCCGTTCTTTTTTTGTGTGGTATAATCTTTGCGCAGATATCTATTATTGCAGCTGCTGTGGTGCCAGGAATAGATTCATTTAATTATTTTTATACACTTTTTATAACGCCCATGTTTCTTTTTTCTGGCATTTTTTTCCCTCTCGATGCACTCCCGTCATTGGTATCAGATATAGCTTTCTTTACTCCTTTATATCATCTTGTTAACATATCAAGGTCTTTTGCCTTTGGACAGCTTACGGTTATGAGTGATATACTTTGGATGCTAATTGTATCCGTAATGCTTGTTCCATTGCCATTTAAGTTGATGAAAAGAAGAATAATAATCTGAGAGGGATAAACCAAAATTAGCTCTGCCTTGTGGAGACATAATGCAGGGATTTTTTAACAATTTATTAACATAACAAATATATTATACTAATTAAAATATATGGACTGGATAGTTGAATATTATCGAGATGCTAAAGAGAATGAACCCTTCCTGTCAATATACAGGTAAAGACATTAAGGATTATACGCATGTTAAGAGATTATGGAGTTCTGCTTAAAGAACCATACATGAAGCAAATCAAGGGCAAAATAAGAGAATTATAGTTTCTGATTAGCTACCAGAAGCGACAAGGTGAGCACAGGTACTGATGCGTTTAGAGGCAAAAAAAGAACCAGCCAGATTCTTATGAGGTCTGGCTGGTTTGGTGCGCATTCCTAAACCAACACTCAAAAATCTCCATCTTTCACATAGGGAGCGCTCCATAACGCTACCTGCATTACCACTGACTTGAACCATGACTGGTGCATTTTCTCCACATCTTCGGGGCTGTGTCCCTTCTTGGCAAGGAAGGGCTTAATGGTTGCCGTGATTGGGTAGATGAACGCCACCATGTAGCGGTAGTCAATGTTCGGCACGGAGTTGATGCCATCGGTCTTGTTCTTCTTAGTGCGGTGATGTCGCAGGCCGATTTCGTGAGCATAATCCAGCCACGCCTGGTCATAGGGGCGATTGCAGGTGTCGAGAATCCACTGACCAAAGCGTTTGCGCACGGCTACAAGATAGTCGCTATTGGCATTCCCCTTACCATCGGTGAAGTAATATACTAGATGGGGATGAGAGCCGACGAAACCGTACCATAAGTCAAGGACATCCTCGATTTGGTCCGCCAGCACATCACCCGCCATGCGCAAGTACTTCTCATCTTCGGCGCCAAAGATTACAGCCTTTTTCAGGTTCTCCAAGTCTTTCATTTCGAGTGAGGAACGGGAAACTTGAGCCGTCCCGTAGGTATAACCAGAGATGTTTGTCTTAGTCATGTTAGTACCTCCTTGTAATGGGTTGTATTAGGAATTGAGTGACCTGCTCGTATGAGCACAAGGACATAGCATCACCTCCTTCCATTCTTACTGTTAGTTCTCTGCTGGAACAAAGTCAAGGCATTCCAGATAAGTGTTTGACTCAAGCAATAGACATCTACCGCGGCTTCAATTGCGTCCAAGACATCTTCCGTCATCTCTGCTTCGTCCTCACCTTTAGGTGTTAGTCTAAGAGTAACGAAGCGTTAGTTCTCTGATAATGATTTGCATTTAATCAACTGTTTGCGTTCAATCGCATCAGCAACGCCGATTACTGTTGCATGAGTGACTACCAGCCAATTGGTTAAGCCGCCGATTGCCCGACCACCGGGGCGGGCATATTTGAGAAAGAGCAACGATTGAATTTGCGTTGGAGAGAGAGATGTAAAACCTTGCCTCGCTCTTGCAGAAGGTAATCCATCGTTTAGGTAATGCGATAAATCGCGATAGTAATTTAACTGCCAGGAGTATTTCGATATTGTGGATTGAAGGACGACATTATTTAAGATTAAAAGCCTTAAACAAAATCTTACTGAAATGTAGCCTCTTTGTCAAGTCTTTTCTTTCTACCCTAAAATAGCGATAGCGCAAAGAAAAATAATAAACCCCCTTCTTGTTTAATG
>DYHD01000066.1 GCA_020724365.1 Thermodesulfovibrio yellowstonii
ATGACTTATATGCAATAAATTCTAATGGCGGTCATTAGAAATATTTGCCTAATGATAATTCTGGGATTAAAAATGCTGATATGCCCCGTTTTTTTGGAATGGGATACGGAAATACAGGTTTAAAAAAAATGCTGATACTTTTAAATATAGTCAAATGATTTCAAATGTGGAATTGGGCAACAGCCCATGTAGACCTGACCCTTTACTCTTTACTCCTTATTATCCATTCTTGAGCAGGCTTGAGAGATTTATTTTAAAGCTAAAAATCCCTGCTCTTGGTAGTGTCAATCTTTTTGTGTAAATTCTTTTAAGGGTTTTTTCCCACATTGTTCATTCAGACATTGTTCATTCAGATGGTTTAACACTGCATAGAGATTCTTTCTATGCTCTGCTCATTATTGAAACAACTCATCACCCTCTTTTTTACTATCTTCAATTTTTTACACAGAAAATTTCACACTACCCGGGATTTGGGTTAATTGACAAAGTTAAATCATAATGTTAGAATACTAAATTATTTTTGGTTTAGGCTAACTGTCGATTGTACCATAATATTCCTTCACCGGGCCGCTAGCTCAGCAGGTAGAGCAACGCCCTTTTAAGGCGTGGGTCGTTGGTTCGAATCCAACGCGGCTCATAAATTAACGAAGAATACTAATATTGTATTATGTAAAGCTTAATTTGTCCCTATCGTCTAGCCCGGCCTAGGACATCGCCCTTTCAAGGCGGTAACGCGGGTTCGAATCCCGCTGGGGACGCCATAATCTTTATAACGCTATACTTCTCATAAGTGAGAAGTATATACTCTTAATATTAACTTTGTTCTCGTTTATTGGTCATTTTTCAATATTCTGAACAAGCCAACCTATTTGCTTAGAGCATCAGAGGGTATCTTTTAATCCATTTATTAGTCAGGTTGCGGGCTCTCTGTAAAGCCTTACAAGTTTAGCTAAAATTTCCCTTATCCTGGTGAATGAGATAAGCTATTTTTCAAGTGCCTTTTTAGATTTACTATTTCAGTACCTATACCCTCTTTAGTGAATATCTCTAAAAGCAAGCAGTGCGGAATTCGACCGTCTATTATATGTGTTTTTTTTACACCTCTGGCTAAAGCACTTGCGCAGGCTTGGACTTTTGGGAGCATACCACCTGTAATAACTCCATTTTCAATCAACTCTCTTAAATCTTCTTTATCTATAGATGATAAAATATCTCCATCTTTACTTTTTATCCCTGGCACATCTGTCAAAAGCATAAGTTTTTCTGCATTCAAAGCTGATGCTATTGCTGATGCGACATAATCAGCATTAATATTATAGGTATCCCCTTTTATCCCAAACCCAATAGGTGATATGACAGGTATAAATCCGCTTTTTTCAAGAGATATCAAGATTTGAGGGTCAATTGATTCTATCTCTCCTACGAGCCCGATATCTATTATCTCTTCTTCACCTTTCTTATCTGATTTCTTTATCAGCTTCTTTTTTGCCTTAATTAATCCACCATCTTTACCGCTTAAGCCTACAGCCTTTCCGCCGTTTTTATTTATCAAAGCTACAATCTCTTTGTTTATAAGCCCTCCTAATACCATTTCAACTATATCCATCGTCTCTTTATCTGTAACCCTCTGCCCTTGAATAAATGCCGGCTCCTTGCCCATTCTTTTCATGGTCTCACTTACCTTAGGTCCCCCTCCGTGAACAACGACCGGCATTATACCTATAAAGCTTAGAAGGACTATATCTTTTGCGAATGTCGTTTTCAGTTCATCATCAATCTGGGCAGCTCCCCCATATTTAATAACGAAGGTCTTTCCATAAAAATTTCTAATGAAAGGCAAAGATTCTATTAAAATATTAGCTTTTTCTATTAGTTTTTCCATTTTTTTCCTTTAATAGACTTATAGTATTATTCGGTTCTTTTAAATTCTCCACTTCTGCCACCGCTTTTCTCAAGAAGCATTATGTCTGATATAACCATTTCTTTATCTACAGCTTTGCACATATCGTATATAGTCAGTGCTGCTATAGAAACGGCTGTAAGAGCTTCCATCTCTACCCCTGTTTGTCCAATGTTTTGTGCAGAAGTTTTAATTTCTATTCGTTTATTTTCATCATCAATCATGAAATCTATATTTATAGAAGAAAGATTTAAGCTATGACATAGAGGAATCAATTCTGATACTTTTTTGGCAGCCATTATTCCCGCTATCCTTGCAACACCGAGAACATCACCCTTAGAAATTGAGCCATCTTTTATTAGAGTGATTGTCTCTGCTTTCATATAAACATAGCCTTTAGATACAGCCCTTCTTGAAGTTATAGGTTTCTCAGAGATGTTTACCATCATTGCATTGCCTTTTTCATCAAAATGTGTAAAATTCATATTCCTCCTATGCTGCCCCTTTTTCAAGGATTTTAAATTCTTTCATCAATTTCCACAGGGTGACCCTGCTTATCCCAAGATGTTTTGCTGAAAGAGTTCTATTCCAATTGAATCTTGATAGAGTTGCTATTAACTGTTCACGATTACGGAAATCTTTTATATTCTCATGGAATTGATTAGGTTTTAAGAAGATATATTCAGGCAAATCTAATATATCAATAGTGTCATCTCTTGATGTCATTGTTGAATACTCAACTGTATTGATTATCTGTCTCACATTGCCGGGCCAATGATAAGCTTCAATAGCTTCCATTGCAGCAGGGCTTATCCTCTTGATATTTTTATTATTAATTACATTCACTTTCTCTAAATAGTGAGAAAAAAGCAAAGGGATATCTCCTTTGCGATCCCTTAATGGAGGGACTTTTATGGGAATAACATTAAGCCTATAAAAAAGATCCTCCCTGAATTGCCCAGTTTGAATAAGCTGAGTAATATCTTTATTAGTAGCCGTGATAAATCTTGTATCAATTGGGATTATTTTATTATCGCCGACCTTTTCTATCTCTTTTTCTTGAATAACGCGAAGTATTTTTATCTGCACAGAATGAGGCATATCTCCAATTTCATCAAGGAAAATACTACCCTTATTGGCTGCTTCGAATCTGCCTATACGATCTTTAATAGCTCCTGTAAAAGCCCCTTTCACATGCCCAAACAGCTCACTTTCAAGGAGATATTCATTTAGTGCCGCACAATTAACTTTTATAAAAGGGTTTTTGCTCCTTCTGCTTAATTTATGGATTGCATGAGCAACAAGTTCTTTGCCTGTCCCACTTTCTCCATAAATTATAACACTTGCATCGCTCTGGGAAGCATTTCTTATTAGTTCAAATAGAAGCTGCATGGGGGCACTATTTCCGATCATTCCCATAAATCCATATTCTTGCTTCAGCTCGCTTTTAAGCTTCTCTACCTCCATTTCTTTGAAATATATTGATGTTATATCAGTCATTGCCTCAACAGCTCCTACAACATTTCCATTGTTATCTTTTAAAACAACTGCATTTTTTAAAAGATGAATATTTCTGCCATCTTTTGAGCTTATCTGACATTTTTTATTAGTAACACAACCTATATCAAATAATTTACAGTTTTTTTGTTTTTCTCCTGAAATATTTGTTACACAAGTACTTGTATTTAGTATTGTGCATGGTTTTCCCAAAACCTCTTCCATCTTGAAACCTGTAATTTTCTCGGCTGCCTTATTAAAAAAAAGTATATTACCATCCTTATTAACAACCATCAAGCCTTCAGACATTGTCTCAAGAATGCTCTTTAAAAAATCTCTATCCATTAATAATGACTCCATTGTTTAAATATGTTAACATAAACATTAATTAAATTAACACTTAATTTTAAAATATAATTGCATTACCAAAAATAGACATAAGAAAGTTTCAAAAAATAAAAAAATCCAAATCCGTAGTCATTGCGAGTAAAACGAAGCAATCTCGCCTTTTCTTACGAGATTACCACGCATCCTTCAGATGCTCGCAATGATAGTAAAATCATCATTCAGCTAATATTTATTACGGATTATGGTATTGAGATTTAGTTAAGATTTTAAGAAATATTTGGCATAAATCTTGCTTAATTCATTAATCTACATAAAAAATTATATAATTATATAAAGCGAAATTTCGCTTATTAATTAACATGAGGAGGTTAAAAATGAAAAGATTTAGCAGTACAATGATTAGTTTAGTCGTTGCTTTGGGGTTATTCGCACTTACAGGCTCCTTAGCGATGGCTCAAGCTCCAAAACCAAAGATATTGAAGCCTTGTAGTCAATGTCATGCGCCGGATGAAAAAATTCTGCGTGGTATGTTAGGAGGTATTTCACAAAAGGCTGAGACATTCTCAGTAAATACTGGGGCTATCTGGACAGTAAAGTTTGATGATAGTACAAAGTTAGCTGGTTGGCCTCCACCTGTGGGGAAACTTCCTAAGGACAAAGAAATAGCTATCAAATTTGTAGAAAGAAATGGGGAAATCTATGCTGAGAGCATATCTGTTAAGCAGCCTGCAAGACTTCCTGAAGACAAAGTTGTAAACACCGATTTTGTTGCTGAAAGGGTTGAAAAAGGCGATGCACTCATTATTGATTCAAGACCTGCGGTAAGATTTTACGAAGGGGCAATACCTGGGGCGATAAATATCTACGATGCCGACTTCGATAAGCATATAGATAAGCTCCCTAAAGATAAAAATAAACTGTTAGTCTTCTATTGTGCAGGCCCTACTTGACGGTTAAGTCCTGCCTCTGCCAGTAGGGCGGAGAAACTTGGTTATAAAAATGTCAAGGTTTATTTAGATGGGATGCCTGCATGGAGAAAGGCTGGAAAACTAACTATCGAGTGTGTTCAGTGTCTGGTAGAAAGGGTTAAACTTGATATTCCCACCATCGTTGTCGATTTAAGATCTGTTTATGAGGCAAAAAAAGGGCATATACCTGGAGCCGTCTCCATACCTATCACAGAATTAAGTGCTGCTTATGAAAAATTCCCGAAAGACAAAAAAGCTCCAATTGTACTTTATTCATATGATACTAAGTCTGCTATTCAGGCATTTGAAATTATTAGTGTATGGGGTGGCTTCACTCACATTACCGTTTTAGAAGGTGGCTTTGAAGAATGGAAGAAGATTAACGGCAAAATTGCTACTGGCGATATGCCCAACAGGATTATCTGGGAACCGAGGCCAAGGCCGGGTGAGATAAGTATTGAAGAATTTAAGGCTATTGCTGAGAGAAAACCTGCTGACAAGTTTATTCTGGATGTTAGAGACACAGAGGAAGCAGAAAATGGTATGCTGATAGGAGCTAAAAACATACCTACTCAAGATGTGCCAAAGAGATTTGTGGAGATTCCTAAAGATAAGGAGATAATTGTCCATTGCCTAACTGGTGTGAGGGCAGAACTCGCTTTTCATGCCCTAAAAGATGCAGGGTATAAAACCCGTTTCCTTAATGCAATTATCAAGGTTGACCCAACCGGTAGGTATGAGATAACTAAAGAATAACTATAATTTTAAAGGTGCAGTAGTCAAGTATATGCTGCACCTTATTTTTTTCTAAAGGTGGTGATATCTTAAATTAAAAACCTAAACCCACATTCAGAGAATGCTCTCAAATTTCAAGCCAAGTCTTAAGGCTACCTTTAATAGAAATAAAAAGTATATAATTTATCTATGAGAAAACCCTTCATCATTGGCATTGGCGGAGTAAGAAGTAATTCTGGCAAGACAACAATAGCTTCGGCTTTGCTGAAACTCCTCACTGATAAGACTTTTATCCCATCTGCAGAAATGGAAGATAAGAAGTTATGCAGTTGTCATCTTATGAATCTAAAATCTATAAAGAGATGGGGAGCTATAAAATATACAAAAACGGATTTTTATTCTTCAGTCATTGATGACCCTGAAATACTCAATGAACGAGACAAGGATACACAAAGGCTTATTGAAGCTGGTGCGGAAGAAGTCTTATGGGTTCAATCTCCGGTAGAAGACCTGCACGAGGTGATGCCTCTTGTTCTGGACAGACTTAGTCACCTTGAGGGTATTATAATCGAAGGCAATAGTGCAATTGATTTTGTAAAGCCTGATGTGATTTTATTAATATCTATTAGAAATGAATCTGAGATCAAGGCTTCTGCATGGAATATTCTAAAAAATGCTGATATTTTGATAATTTCCGATGATTCCCCTTTAATGCCCTTCACTCAGGGATTAAATAACTGCAAGACCTTTATCATAAAAGATTTCCAAAAAAACCTCCCAATCGATATAATAAAAGAGATTATTGATTATATGGACAAATTTTTAAATAAAGATAAAAATGTTTATGAACTCCTGATTCAACGCTCTGTTGAGAAAAGGATATCCTGTTCAGACGCCAGAAAAATTGCCGAAGAACTCGGTCTGCCTTATTCTGAAGTAGGCAAAGTCGCTGATGAATTAAAAATAAAAATCCGAAATTGTGAACTTGGTTGCTTCTAATGGAAATTGTTACCTTTAAACTTGCTCTCATCCTTTATTTTGCTGCAACTATCGTAGGACTTATAGAGATATTCAAAGAGAGCAAAGGACTCTCAAGGCTAATACTCATACTTGCAGCCTGCGGTTTTGTTTTACATACTTTAAATATAATTATCAGATATCTTGCAGCAGGATATCTACCGATAACAGGGATGCATCAAGCGACTTCATTCTTTGCATGGTGCATTATCGTAATATTTTTTATCTTTGCATACCGTTATAAGATTGGTATCATTGGGGCTTTTATCTTGCCAATAGTATTTCTTCTTATGCTATCTTCGTCAACCTTCCCGCGTGAGATTATTCCCCTTCCACCTGTTTTACAAAGCTACTGGTTTGATATTCATATCGTTCTTGCATTTATAGGTAATGCAGCCTTTGCAATAGCGTCTGGAATAGGGGTAATGTATCTTTTGCAGGAACATTATTTAAAAAGGAAACGATTGAGCGGACTTTTCCAGAGGCTTCCTAATTTGCAGATACTCGATGAGATTAATTACAGGCTTATTACACTGGGGTTTCCGCTGCTAACACTTGCTATAATAACAGGTGCTTTATGGGCTGAGAGCGCATGGGGTGCTTACTGGAGATGGGATCCCAAAGAAGTCTGGTCTCTCATAACATGGATTATATATGCTCTCGTCTTGCATTTAAGAATCACTAAGGGCTGGAGAGGCAAAAAAGCCGCTATCATCTCAATTATTGGGTTTTTATCCATTCTTTTTACCTTTTTTGGTGTAAATCTACTGCTGAATAGTTTGCATTCTTTCAATTAATTCTGATATGGGGAATAAGCTTGAGTATTCTAGTTTTAGGTCTAAATCATAAAACTGCTTCAGTTGAAATCAGAGAGAAAATCGCATTTAGTGGAAACAAGCTTGAGGATGGGATTGTAAGACTAAGAAATCTGCCTGAAATTGATGAAATAGCCCTTCTTTCAACATGCAATAGGGTTGAAATATATGCTTCCGCAAAGGATACAAACAACTCGTCAGAAATAATAAAGGATTTTATCTCTAATTATCACTCAATAAAGAGAGAAGAGTTTGAAAAAGCCCTTTATTATTTTAATAATTCAGATGCTATTCGTCACATCTTTAGGGTCGCCTCAAGCCTTGACTCTATGATTATTGGTGAACCTCAGATATTAGGGCAGCTCAAAGATGCATTTGATTTTGCACTGAATAAAAAGACGACTGGAGTGATTCTTAACAGACTGATGAAGAAAGCTATTTCTACAGCTAAAAGGGTTCGTACAGAGACGAGGATTGCTGAAAATGCCGTATCAATCAGTTTCGCTGCAGTAGAGCTTGCAAAAAAGATATTTAAGGAACTTTCTGGAAAGTCCTTTATGCTTCTTGGTGCTGGCGAAATGGCTGAGCTTGCTGCCCGCCATCTTGTGACTAATGGCGTAAAAGATGTCAAAGTAGCTAACAGAACTTATGAGAGAGGATGCGAACTTGCAAAGGATTTTAATGGAAGAGCTGTGAGGTTTGAGGATTTTCTAAAAGAACTTGTCAGTACCGATATCGTTATCTGCTCTACAGGGGCTTCTGAGTATGTGCTTAAAAAAGAGCATATGTATAAGATAATGAAAGAAAGAAGATACAGCCCCGTTTTCCTTACTGACATATCAGTGCCCAGAAATCTCTACCCGAATATTAATGATCTGGACAATGTCTATCTTTATAATATTGATGACCTTCAGGAGGTCGTTGATACGAACCTGCTGGAAAGGAAAAAAGAGGCAGAAAAAGCAGAAAAAATAATTGATGAAGAAGTGGAAAGGTTTATAAAATGGACATCCTCTCTCAACTCAGTGCCTCTCATTATATCTATCAGACAAAAAGCAGAGACGGTAAAAGAGGAGGAACTCGAAAAATTCAAACATAAATTCCCTGATCTTGACAAGGAAAAATTAGCTGCTATTGAACAGCTTGCAACGGCTATAACGAATAAACTTATTCATTCCCCTACTGTGGCATTGAAGGAGAATTCTGAGGACATGGAGCTACTTGCAATTACCGTAAAAAAGTTATACGGTTTAAATGGGGAAGAGGAGGGAGGATGACCTTATAGGTTTTTCCTTGTTTTTTGGACTTGACTTTTAATATATAAATAGTGCCTAATATACCACTATGGGTGCTATCAGACCAATAGCTATTGTTTTTTTAATGATTATACTTTGTATCCAGCCATCCTTTGCGGAAAATATCTTCCTTATAAATAATCAATTTAATGCATCACATCTGTTAATCAAAGATGTCTCAATTTATACATGCCTCCTAACTGATGCAAAAATAGAATTTTGTTCACAATTAAACGAAAAAGATGATTTTATCAATAAAAAACCAGTTGAGATAGCCCAAGATTTAACCTCACAAACTGAGCAGCTCGAATTATCACAATCTTTTTTAAATACCCAATTTTCTTCAGTAGAAAATGAGGACAAACTTATATTTCCTTTGGGTCTTTCATTTGATTCTGGCGAAACTGCTATGACGGCTATCAATAGAAGCTTAAATCTATTCAGCAATCGAATTAAAGAAAGTTTTTCTGTATGGCTTGAGAGGTCAGCAAGATATGTTGAGATCATGCAGGATGTACTCAAGGAGAAGAATATCCCGACTGATCTGGTATTCCTTCCTCTGATTGAGAGCGGATTCAATCTAAATGCATATTCAAGGGCACATGCTGTAGGTCCCTGGCAATTCATAGAATCAACAGGCAAAAGATATGGATTAATTATAGACTGGTGGAGAGATGAGAGAAAAGACCCTATAAAATCTACTAAGGCCGCCGCTAATTATCTTAAAGACCTTTATCGTATGTTCGGTTCATGGGAGCTTGCTCTTGCTGCATACAATGCAGGAGAGGGAAGGATATCAAGGGCTCTAAAGAGAACATACTCTGATGATTATTGGGATCTTCGCAGAACGAACCAGATAAGGGATGAAACCAAGAATTATGTGCCTCATTTCATAGCAGCAACAATGATTGCAAAGAAACCTGAGGATTTTGGTTTTCACCTTCTCGATTATCATGAACCACTGGAGTATGACGAGATTACCCTTTACGAACCACTTGATTTAGAGGTTATAGCACAATGTGCTAATACCACCATAAAAGAAATAAGACGGCTCAATGCCGAACTAAGGAGATGGAGCACCCCCCCTCATATCCCTAAATATACAATCAAACTTCCTGCTGAGACTAAAGAAACATTTATTTTGAATCTCAGCAAAATACCTTCTGAAGATCGTTTTAGTTTTGATACTTATAAAGTAAAAAAGGGAGAGAATATAAGGACGATTGCAAAAAAACTAAAAATTCCTACTATTGCTATCATTGAATTGAATGGTTTTAGCGGGCTTGAAAGTCTTAAAGCAGGAGATATAATAAGGATACCTCCAAAAGATAAGTTTGTCATTGATATGCACGATAAAATGTCTGCTAAAAAGGTTTCAACTCAAAAGACAATTAGTTCAAGCTCAAAAGACAAGAAAAGCCGTAATAAGCAGAAACCATCATCTATAAAAATTAAGTCGAAAACCAAGACAAAAAAGACATAATTATTTCTCTTCAAGCCTTGCCTTAGCCTCATTTACAAAGGTTGACTTCGGGTGCTTTTCTATGAGTTCTTTATAGGTTTCTTTTGCTTCTTCAGCCCTTCCAGTGGCTTCGAGTATTTTTCCAATTTCCATCAAAGCTAAGTCTTGAAGAACTCCATCCTTTAGTTTTGAAAGGCTTTTTAAACTGCTTAAAGCATTTTCGACATCATTTTTCTTAAGATACGCATTAGCCATCTTATAGTAAGAAAATGAGACAATCTGAGGCTCTGAGAAACGGCTTATAAGTTCTTTCAATGTTTTAATAGACTCGTCATAATTACCCATTTCATAATAGCAATTAGCAATATAAAAAAGAACATTCGGTTTTTTCTTTATATTATAGGATTCCTTGAATTTTTCTAATGCTTTTTTATATCTATCATCTGAGATATCAGGCTCAGTCTGGAATTGACCATAATAAATTTTATAGCCCTCATATTCCAAGAGAGAAGCCTTATTTGATGCAGATTTATTATAAAGAAAAAAACCAGTAACAGAACCAATAAATACGATAAAAGCAATCAAAGAAATCACAAGAATCTTTTGCCTATATTTAAGCCTCTCCTTGATACTCCCTATAGTTTCTTGTATTTCTCTTTCAGGTGTAGTTTTCCTGTCAGATTGTTTTCTTATAATCCTTGGCAATGTTTACCTCCGCAATGCTTTTTCAACTAAATATCTTGAATATTTAAATATCTGCTCCAGAGCTGATTTATCTTTCCCTGATGCGAGAAGAATTTTATAAGCAGATTCGATAGTAATTAAATCAGATGGTGAATGTGCATCAGTATTAATGACAGTGGAGACATCAAGCAGAGATGTCCATCTTGCAACATGACCATTTGCGAGGCTATGACCCTTCCTTGCGGATATTTCAAGAGCTACAGCTTTTTCTTTAGCAAAAAGAAGATCATCATGAGTTATTAATCCGGGATGGGCGATAATATCAGCCCCTGCTTCAATAGCAGCACGATTAGTTCCTTCAATGACAGGCTCGACTATCGTTTCGCCATGCACAATAACTATCTTTGCTCCAAGCTTATAAGCTTCTTTAACAATATCAGGTATTAAAGGTGGCGGAACATGTGTGATCTCAGCTCCTGGAAGTAAAGTCATTGATACATAAGGCTGAATTGCATCAACAGCCTTGATAATTCTTGGTATTATAAAATCAATATTAGACTGATCCATATGATCAGTAATTGCAAGAGCCTCATAGCCTAATTTTACAGCCCTTCTGATCAGTTCTGCTGGTATGAGTTCGCCATCACTAAAAATGCTATGGGTATGTAAATCAATCATAGTAGCAAACATAAAGAATACAGCATAGAGATAATAAAAGTAAATATTTAATTGTTATCCAAAAAATAGACATAGACTTTGACATAACCGCTATTTATCCATTTTGGGTATTTTTA
>DYHD01000004.1:0-5407 GCA_020724365.1 Thermodesulfovibrio yellowstonii
TGATGGTTAACATATATAGATTTCAAGCTTATCTTTAGTTCTTCTTTGAGCATACTTAATACCTTCAAGAGGCATACAGAGTCAGGTCCACCAGAGAAGGCTACAAGCAAGCTTTCATCTTTAACAATCATGCCATATTTATTAATTGTCTCTCTGGCTTTATCTATCAATTTCATAACTTACATATCCCTTCTACCCTCAAGCGATTTTGTGAGGGTTACTTCATCAGCAAATTCTATGTCACTGCCTATAGGAAGTCCATAAGCAATTCGTGTAATCTTTATATCATATTCTTTTAAAATATCTTTGATATAACGAGCAGTTATCTCGCCTTTTGTATTGGGGTTTGTAGCTAATATAACCTCTTCTATGCCTCCTGACTTTATTCTTTGCAGCAATTCTTGAATCTTCAGCCTCTCAGGAGTGATGCCATCAGAAGGGGATAAAGCACCCAGAAGAACATGATATAAGCCCTTGAATGTCTTCGTTCTCTCGATTGCCAATATATTGCTTGGCTCCTCAACTACGCATATCTTTCCTTTGTTTCTCGATGGATCGCTGCAGATGTCGCATGGGTCTTTATCAGCTATATTAAAGCATACAGAGCAAAAGCGAGCTTTTTCTTTGAGATTGATGATAGCAGCAGCTAATTTTTTAGCTTCATCGTCAGACATATTCAGGATAAAAAAAGATAGCCTTTGTGCAGTTTTTCTGCCGATGCCCGGAAGTTTTGTGAGATTATTTATTAATTCATCAATTATATTGTAAGCCATAGATATTGTTAAATAGCGATAATTTAAGTGAGAGTTAATAAGAAAATTTTATTGTTCACCATCAAGGTCTCTGCCCAAATATGCCCTTTGTACATCCTTATTAGCAAGAAGATCTTCAGCAGAACCTTGCACAAGAACCCTTCCCGTCTCCAGTACATATCCTTTATCAGCAATCTTAAGGGCGCTCCTTGCATTCTGCTCAACTAACAAGACTGTAAGACCATAGTTATCTCTTAACTTTTGTATATATGTCAATATCTCTTTAACGATTAAAGGAGCTAATCCCATGCTGGGCTCATCCAGCAAAAGCATTTTAGGTCTTGCCATTAAAGCTCGTCCGATTGCGAGCATCTGCTGTTCACCACCTGAGAGAGTTCCTGCGAGCTGCTTTTTTCGTTGATTAAGTACGGGAAACATCTTATAAATCTGTTGAATGTCATTTTTATATTCATTTCTCTTATTGAATGAGTAAAGATGATAAGCTCCAAGCAGCAAATTGTCTTCAACACTTAAAGGCTTAAATACAAGCCCTCTTTCAGGAACATGGGAGATGCCCTTTTTTACAATTTCCTCTGCAGGGCGATTTGTAATCATCATGTCATTATATCTTATATCCCCTGAGGTAACCCTCAAGAGACCTGATATTGCCCCTAAGAGGGTGGTTTTGCCAGCACCATTGCTACCTATAAGGGCAACAATTTCGCCTTTATTGACATGCAGAGACAATCGTTTTATGGCATGTATCTTGCCATAGTGCACATCCACATTTTTAAGGATTAACATTGTATCTTTTGGCAAGGTCATTCTTCAGCTCCCAGATATGCCTTTATAACGGATGGGTCTTTCTGAATATCAGTAGGTTTCCCATTTGCTATTACCTCTCCAAAATTAAGAACTGTTATCCAATCGCTTATTTTCATAACGAGTTCCATGTCATGATCAACGAGCAGAATGGTTACACCTTTCTCATTTCTTATCCGCATAATGGTCTCGCCGAGCAACTTTGTCTCTTTTATATTTAAGCCTGCAGCGGGTTCATCGAGTAGTAGAAGCCTTGGTTCAGTAGCCAAAGCCCTTGCAATCTCCAATGCCCTCTGTTCACCGATAGGCAGATTTGAAGCAATCTCATCCTTACGGTTTAAAAGTCCTATATATTGAAGCATTTCCTCGCTTTTGATATTTGAATCCTTTTCTTCCCGGATTGCATTGGGGAGCTTAAGCCCTGAAGATATAAAACCTGACTTTGTTTTTGCATATCTTGCAACCATAACATTTTCAAGCACAGTCATGTTTGAAAATATCTCTAGATGTTGAAATGTTCTTGAAATACCCATATTCGCTATTTTTGTTGACTGTAAGTTACTTATATCCCTACCAATAAAATGAACATTTCCTTTATCAGGACCATAAATGCCTGTTATGATATTCATCAATGTCGTCTTTCCAGCACCATTTGGTCCTATGAGGGCATTTATATTTCCCTCTTTTACAGAAAAACTCACATTATTCAGTGCTACAAGCCCACCGAAACATTTAGTTATATCCTTAATTGTTAGCAAATTTTATGCCTTTAGTTTTTTAAACTTATCTACTAAAATTGGTACAAGTCCCTTTCTAAAAAATAATAAAGAAAGGGTCAAAATCAATCCATAAACAAGCACATCAAACTCTTCAAATTTTCTGAGCAATTCAGGCAGAACAGTGATTATAATAGCCCCAACAATTCCACCCCAGAGGTTATTTATTCCCCCTACAACTGCCATCATTACTATTAGAACAGAGTGAAATAATGTGAATGTGCTCGGGCTAATAAATGTTACAAAGTGAGCATAGAGGCTTCCTGCAATAGATGCAAAAATTGCACTAAGAACAAAGACTTTTATCTTAAGAGATACTATATCAAGCCCCATAGCCTTGCAAGCAACCTCGCTGTCGTGCATTGCCCTCAAAGCTCTGCCTGTCCTCGAATTTATTAAGTTAATAGAAAAAAGCAATATTAATGATACAAATCCCCATGTAAGATAAAAAAAGCTGGTTGCTGAATCAAAAATATATCCAAATATATTGAATCTTGGTATATCTCCGAAGCCAGAGGGGCCGCCCGGTCCGAATTCATTGAGAATAATATGTATTATCTCCCCAAAACCTAAAGTAGCAACAGCAAGATAATGTCCTTTAAGTCTTAGAGCTGGCACTGCCAGTATCATTGCAGCAATGGCAGCTACTCCAGAGGCAAATAAGAGACTTAATATCACCGGCATCCCAAGCTTAAGGCTTAAAATGGCTGATACATAGGCTCCAATACCATAAAAACCAGCCTGCCCGAGAGATACCTGCCCTGCATATCCCATTAAAATACATATACCAATTGCTACGAGGGCATTTACCCCTGCAAATATTGCTACACTCAGATTATATGAGCTTGGAGAAAAAATAGGAAAAAGCAAGATTAATAATATTAATATGATGAACGCAATAGTATTATTCTTATTCATAAATTAAAATTTTCTCAGTTGGGCTGCAGCACTGCTGCCAAAAATGCCGGCAGGTTTATAAAAAAGAACAAGCAGGAGAATCACCAGAGCAACAGCGTCTTTGAGCCCTGAGTGTAGATAGCCAGCAGTCATAGATTCCAGAATGCCTATTGTAAAACCTCCCACAACTGCTCCTCTGCCCCTTCCAAGACCTCCGAGAATTGCAGCGCAAAAGCCCTTTACTGCAAGCATTGGACCCTTATCATATTCCATTAGGGCAATAGGCGTGATAGCAATACCACCTATCGCCCCAACAATAGCGCTTAAAATAAATGAAAGCATGACCATATGTGAAACATTAATACCTACAAGCTTTGCTGCGATAGGGTCAACTGCACATGCTTTCATAGCTTTACCAATAATGGTTTTATTGAAAAAAAGGAAAAGCAATATTATACATACAAATGTTACCCCAATAACCCATAATGCCTGTTGTTGAATAATTGCTCCAAATAGATTTATAGGGTCACCTTCAGTAAAGGGGGGATAACCATAGGGATCTTTGCCGAATTTAAACATCAATAGACCCTTAAGAACGATAGAGACAGATATCGTGATCATTATCATTAAAAGAAGGTCTGTTTTTTTGATGGGCCTTATTGTAAGACGCTCCATAAGAATCGCGATAAAACCAACCGTGGTTATTGTGAGCAGAATAGAAACGATAAAAGGCAGCTTTAAAGATGATGTAAAAAACCACATCATAAGACCGCCAATAACTACGAATTCTCCCTGAGCAAGATTTATAATTGAGGTAGCATTGTAAATTATATTAAATCCCATGCCCACAAGGGCATATACCGAACCTATTGTGAGTCCAGAAAATAAAAACTGCAAGAAAACTGTCAACAAATCAAATCTTCTCCTTTGGATTTAGGTTCTTTGTGTTGCATCACAGGTTATTAAACCAAAAATAGGCTTGTAACAAACTTAATATTATAGCAATTTAAATAAATTTTTTGTTGCCAAAAATCATACCTGTCCAAAATAAATTCTTCTATATGCTGCGATCGCATTAGACATGATACGATTTTTTGAAGCCAAAGACATGGATAACCCAATGATGCTGAAAACGAAGCGGAAGCCTCGACCCCGATATGGAATATAGTTCAAGATATTCAATTTTTGCGGAATATGTTACAACTACGGATAAAAAAGCTGAAATCTTCTCATTCTAATATTGATTAAGATGCCAACAGCTATAAAGTTGCTAAGCAGTGCAGTGCCTCCGTAGCTCATGAATGGCATTGGCACACCTACAACAGGCATCATACCTAAAGTCATGCATATATTAACAAAGAAATATATGAAGAACATAGCTGTTATACCAGTCGCAACGAGCCTGCCAAATTCATCCTTTGCAAGCATGGCGGTATTTATCCCTCGTAAAAATAAGAACATATACAGAGATATGAGAAAGATACTCCCTATAAATCCCTTTTCTTCAGCAAAAATCGAGAATATAAAGTCTGTATGTTTTTCTGGTAGAAATTTTAGAGCCCCTTGAGTGCCTTTCAAATAACCCTTGCCATAAATGCCCCCTGAACCTATCGTTATCTTGGACTGATTAATATGATAGCCTATCCCTGAGGGGTCAATATCAGGATCAAGAAAGGCAATTATACGATTTTTCTGGTAGTCTTTAAGTGTATTCCATGATACATGTCCAATGAAAGGTATAGATATCAATCCTATTACTAAAGCAAGAACTATTATCCTTTTGCTTAATCCTTTTGTGACAAAAAGAATCACGAAAAGAAACATAATAAGAAGGGAAGTGCCAAGGTCAGGCTGTTTAATTATGAGTAAGGCGGGTATTACTGCAAAGATAATAATTCCCTTTATAGGCATTGATTTAATAATAGGTTCGCCGCGGTTTGAGAGATAAGTTGAGACCGCAATGATAAAAATTAGCTTAAATACCTCAGATGGTTGGAATGACAGTATGCCAAGATTTATCCATCTTTGAGCGCCCATAGTCGTTTTGCCAAGAAATAGCACTACAATAAGCAAGAGAATCCCAATAAAATAAAAGATATATGAAAACCTGTTTAGCCAGACGTAGTCAAAAAAAACCACAATAAATAAAGCGATTATACT
>DYHD01000004.1:5417-66877 GCA_020724365.1 Thermodesulfovibrio yellowstonii
AATTATAAGCCACAATATCTGCTTTAAATAAAAATCGGGGTGAGACCCTGTTTCTATTGGAGGTCTCGTTGCACTATATATAGTGAAAATTCCAATAATGGAAATTAGAATAACTATTCCGAATGTTAACCAATCGAACTCTTTAAATAATCTGCGGTTAATCTTTGGCATGTATTTCTCTGAAATTTATGATTTTTAAAATGCGGTGAAATAATGTTTTGTTAATTTTAACAAAAAGGCAGGTATAAAGCACAATTTAGAAATATTTTGTTCTATTATTGTATTATTAAGCAAAGCAACTTAAGTCTTTAATGGTATTAATATAATATAAAATATAGAAGATTTAGAGGAATAAATGCCTATTTTTGTGATACATGAGCATCATGCAAGACACCTTCATTACGACTTTCGTCTTGAAATGGATGGTGTCTTAAAGTCATGGGCTATTCCAAAAGGACCGTCTTCAAACCCTTCTGAAAAGAGGCTTGCTATCATGGTAGAAGACCACTCGCTTGATTATGGTTCATTTGAGGGAGTCATCCCCGAAGGACATTATGGCGCAGGTAAAGTTATAATATGGGATACGGGAACATACAAACTTTTAAATGGGAATATAAATGAAGGAAAGATAGAATTCTTCCTATCTGGCAGAAAACTTAAAGGTGCTTTCGTAATATTTCGATTAAAAGGCAAAGTGAAAGAATGGCTACTAGTCAAGAAAAAGGATGAGTTTGCCGATCCAAACTTCAGAACTCAATAATATAAAAAATGAATTTATCAAAAGGTGAGAATATCTATACACACTCCGATTTAAGCAAAAAACAACGGGTTGCTAATATGTTCAATCGTATTGCCCGATATTATGACTTTCTTAATCATTTTCTCTCTCTTAATATGGATAGAATATGGCGAAAGAAAGCTATTAATGAACTAACAAATCATAACCCAAAGCTCATACTAGATGTTGCAACTGGAACCGCTGATTTTGCCATAGAAGCCGTTAGGCTTAATCCTGATAAAATCATTGGAATTGATATCTCTGAACAAATGTTAGAACTCGCAAAAGAAAAAATTAGCAGGATGCAATTATCTCAAAAAATAGAACTTCAGAGGGGCGACTCAGAGAGCCTTCCTTTCTCTGATAATACCTTTGATGCTGTGACAGTTGCCTTCGGGGTAAGAAACTTTGAGGACCTCCAAAAGGGACTGGCTGAAATATTAAGGGTGCTTAAAAAAGGGGGCAATGTAGTCATTCTGGAATTTTCTAAGCCTGATAAATTCCCCTTCAAACAGCTATTTGGATTTTATTTTAATAGAATCTTGCCTTTTATCGGGAAGATAATCTCACGAGATTCAAAAGCCTACAGATACCTGCCTGAGTCTGTTAAAAATTTTCCTGATGGAGTAGATTTTATTAAGATACTTCATGATGTTGGGTTTGCACATCCTAATTGTAAAATTTTGAGCTTTGGAATCTGCACTATCTATACAGGTAAGAAAATTGAGTGATATCCAAAATAATCTCATATTTCCACCCATCTTTGATGGGCTGCCAGTTAAGGCTTTCTTCACTACGAAGGCTATAAATGGGGAACTGAAGACTATTTCTGAGACAGTAGATATCCCCATAGCCAGCATTTATCAACCGATACAAAAACATACAGACAGGATAATGCTCCTCAGCTCCAGCATGAATAAAGCAGTTGCTGACGCTGTAATTACGAAAAGAACAGGCATTTTGATTGGAATTGATGTAGCTGACTGTGTTCCAATTCTCATTTATGATAAGAGATCTCAAGCAATAGGTGCAGTTCATGCTGGTTGGAGAGGAACATCACACCAAATTCTTAAAAAGACCATTTATAAAATGGCTGATAATTTTGGTTCTATCCCATCAGATATTCTGATTGCTATAGGTCCTGCAATTAGGCAATGTTGTTACGAAGTAGGTACAGATGTTTTTGAGGCTATTAGAAATTCTACTGGCGAGGGGCATTATTACTCAAAAAAAGGTAAAAAAGACTTCATTGACCTTCCAATTGCTAATATTCATCAAGCCTTATCTCTCAATATTCCATTAGAAAATATCTGGGACATTGGAGATTGCACTTTTTGTAGCCCCGACCATTTTTTTTCATATCGTTATTCAAAAGGAAAGACAGGCAGACAGAGTGGATATATAGGGATTTTTACATAAATATTTGGTTGGTTCATCTCATTGTCTTCAGAAAATATTGAAAATTTCTTATAATAAGCAATGACTGTTGCACAATATAAAAACAGGCTTATTGAACTTGAAAAAAAGAAAGACTTTCTCGGCGCCTATGACATTTTAAATGCAGCTCTCTCAGAATATCCTACAAATGCTTTCTTTATAAAAGGTGAGATTTATATCCTATTTAAGCTCGGCAGGTTAAAAGAAGCTCGGCAGAGCGCCGAACTCAGGATTGAACAATTCAAATACGACACCTTTTTCCTAAGAACATACCTCAACATTCTTGCATCGCTTAAGCATAATAAAAAAGATATAGAGTCTCTCATTGATAATATACTATTATGGAATATTAGAGATGAAGATTTTCTTGTCTTTCTTGCTCGATTTACTGGAAGGATATTAGGTGAATCTAAAGCCTATGATGTAATCAAACGAGCGGTTTGTCTTATTCCTGAAAGCAAAGCCCTTAAAAATATGCTCGATAAGGATAAAGACAATATCAGCATTGAGAGTAAGTTCAGACATTATAAAAAGAAATTTGAAGGGAAAGCCATCAAGGATGCAATAGAGGAAATTGAGATGATATTGGAGATGCCAGAGTATCGACATGATTATGAACTGAATCTTTATCTTGCAGGCTTGTATAAAGAATCACGCAGGTTTGAAGATGCAATATATCTCTATAAAAAACTTTTAAGCATCAATGACAATGATTTCACTCGAAAGATGCTTGGTTATGCCTTTTACAAAAAGGGCGATAAGGCTAATGCCTTTACCTATCTCAGCGACATGTTCCTTAAAAATCCCTTTGACCATTATCTATATACAACCATTTTCAAGATATGCGAAAGCTCTGGAGACTCACAAAAACTTGAAGGTCTATTCAGGAATGCTCTGGGATTATTCCCTGATGCAAAACATCTTTATGGATTTATTAAGAAAGCAGAAAAATGGCAGAAAAAATAAGAGATATATTAAACATCCCTGATATAAAGCTCGTTATCGAGCTGGATGATGCAGAGAGAGATTCAGTAGGGATAATGTCCTCTTTTATTTTAACTGAGGAGGTTAAGCAGGGATTAAATGCAATTCTTAAAAGAATAAACGATAACAAGGGTTGCGGCATCTTCATAAAGGGCAACTTTGGCAGCGGCAAATCACATTTTTTATCCTATCTCTATCTTCTGCTCAAGCATAAAGATTTTGAAGGTTTTCAGGCTTTAAAAGACAAAGAACTCAAAATATCAAAGATATCCCTTGTGAAATACCCTGCCCATAAATCTCTCGAGGACATAGTTCTTGAAAGCTTTCAATTCAAAGAAAGAAGGTCAAACCGTGTAGATGAATTCAAAGAGATTATAGATAAGCCAACTGTTATAATCATTGATGAACTTTCGGAGTTCCTGCTTTCAAAGCCTGCTCCATCTACTTTTTATGAAGATATCAGATTTCTGCAGTTTCTCGGGGAATTCTCATTCCATCACTCACTTTGGATTGTGGCATCACTGCAGGAATGGATAGAAGAGACAGGGCATATATCATCATCAATATTCAATCGAATCAAAGATAGATATCCTCTCAGGCTAAATCTATCAGCTTCTCATATAGAAGATATCATTGACCGTCGGATAATTAATAAAAAAGAGGGTGCCGATACCGTTATTGAAAGAGTCTTTGCAGATTTAAAAAGATATTATCCAAACCTACCTATTAAGTACGATGATTTCAGAAAGACCTATCCTCTGCACCCCTTTACTGTCCGCTATCTCTCAGGGCTTACACAGGTATTTTCTCAACAGAGAGGCATTATACACTTTGTATTCAATGAAGTGCTGAAGCATCTTGACTGCCCTACTGATGTTTTAATCACGCCTGATAAGATATTCGATCATTTTGAAGAAAGGATAAGAGAAATCCCCGAATTTTCATCATTTGCAAGGGTAGTATATGATTACTACAAAACACATATTAATGAAATATTTGCTAAAGAGACAACATCGGAAACCGCTAAGAGTATCATTAAGATATTAATTCTTACTGAAATCACACCTCTTGAGAAGAGAAAGACTGCAAGAGAAATTGCTGAACTATCTTTAAAAAAAATCAGCACTTTTACCTCTCAAATTAATTATGATTTCATTTTAAATGCCATCTTAGATCCCCTTGTTTCTCATCAGATGTATATAAGAAAAGAGTCAGATACTTATTTTGTTGATGCATCCATAGATGAGGGTATAAAAATAAAGGGGCAGATCAAGAAGCTCAGAGAAAGGTTTGAGGATAAAAACTACCTCTTCAAAGAAATCTGCAATCTTACAATGTTGCCTTATCTACCCTTAAAAGACCTATTAGAAGGCAAGAAATTTAGGGTCGGTTGGCAGAACAGTCTGAGGGACTTTGTTGTAAGTATATCTTCAGCTATTATAAGCAGGACTGATATTGAGAGGATGCTTCAAAATCTTGAAAAAAGATTAGATGGTTATCTCATAATCCTTTCGCCTTTTGTTGATGATGTATGGATATCAGGATTAAAAAATATTTTTTCGAGTCAATATCTTTCTTGTATATCCTTTTGGGTGCCTACCCAATTAAAAATAGACGAACAGGTCTTTATCGAGGAATTCACTGCCAAAAATTTACTCTCAAAGGATATTGCCCTGCTAAGAAGTGATATCAAGAAAGACGAGGTTCTCTTCAAGGATATAATCACAAGACTATATTTTGAGGGCTTTATCATATTTGCCGACGGCTTCAAGCTTGAAAATCTTAAAGATATAGGTATCATGCCTATTGAGAGGATGCTCGTCCAGATTGCTGATTACTCCCTCACGAAGATATATCCTGAATACCACTGTATAATGCCACGAACTGATTATATATCAGCATATAATATGAACCTCCTTTATTATAATTTCATAAGACAGGGCAAGATAAGCATCGAAGATGCAGATAAGAAAGGTATCACCAACTATATAAGAGGATTTCTTGAACCCCTTGGACTTGTGAACAGGCGAGGCAAGAATTATCTTATAACCCTTGATGTCTCAAACGAGATAGTATCGCATGTGCTGAATCTGGCATCCCATGAAGAGAACCTGTCTAATATCAAGCTTTCTTTGAAGAAAGGTAGATGGGGTATGACTGATGAACAGATAAATCTTATTCTCTCAGCATTTATCGTATTAGGGCATATCGTGCCTTACACCAGAGATGAACCTGTTGAACTTAAAGAGATAAGTCAATTATCTACAGGCGAGATTACAAGGATATGCCGAGGAAGGGTTATCTCAACTGATCTGCTCGCATATATTCACAAAGGGGCTTTTATCTGGGGAGAGACAGAGGATATCCCAACTCCTGTATCTCAGAGAACAATGTGGAAAGAGGCGGTCGGCTTTATCCGACAAAAAAGAAGCCTTCTTGATGCTGTCAATGGCTCTATTGCAAGATATAAAGATTATACTATCTTTAAAAAAACAGCCATGAATTTGCCTATAATCAACAGTTTATCAATGTTTCTAAGTTCAATGGTTCTCTCTCTTCAGCCGTCAGAAGGACTTGAGAAGATTCTACTTTATCTCAAGGAGTATCCTGATATGGAACAAAGATTTGCCCATCTCCAAAGACTCCATAGATTTTTTAATGAAGAATTTCAATATCTCAACAAATATTATATATATCTTACCCACCCATCTCTTAGACTGCCTGAAGAACTTGAGGAAAGAAGAAGCAGAATCCTTATTAAGATAGATGAACTTCTTAAATCGTTTAGTGATGATTTTTCAGATATAAAAGGAGAGTGGGAAGATTTCTTTAGGCTTTTTATAGATATATATAAAGAATCGCACGAATCTTTTTATGGATCTCATATGTTTAAAATAAGACATAGGATCGATGAAGATAGAGAGATTGCACTCCTCAAAAAGATAGCCAGCACTGTATCATCAATAACATTTCAATGGGAATGGTGGCAGATAAAAAAGGAGGTTGATAGATTGCCCGAGATATGCAGAGCCGATATTGACCATGAGCTTTTCTCTAACCCGATCTGTAAGTGCGGCTTTCAAATTGGCGATCATCCCCCTTCTGATTGGATTAGTCTTGATGACAAAGGGAGGTTAGGACTTTTAAACTTTATTAAAAGCCTCCAGCTTCCAGAAAACAGGGAGAAACTCGATTCATTCATAATCGGCTTTGCTGAATCTGGCTTAAATGATACAGCAAAAAAGATACATACAATATTAAATCTCGATACAGAAAAAACCGAATATTCTTTAATCCCATCTATTTTTACAGATGATATATTACAAGCAATAGAAAAGGTATTTAAAGGAAGATGGAAGATAAAGGAACTGAAGATTGATGAATTCATCAATAAGGTTAAGGGCAGAAGAGTCAGATATGAAGAGTTAAAAGATTTAATGCTCCAATGGCTTGGGCATGAAGAAGAATCAATTATTCATATATTGGACGAGAGTTTTTCCAGTGAATCAATAATCAGAGAAGAATTTGCTAAATACGGTGTCCAGGGCGAGAGATTATATATAGAATTATCCAATAAGTCATTAATATGTCATAGAATAGATGAATTTGAAGAAAAACTTAAAGAAACTGGCAAGTTACAACAGCTTGATAATATTAGCATGTCAACTTACACAACGAAAGAACTCTTTAATTTATTGAAAAATGAAAAGATTGAATATCTAAAAAAGAAAATTCGGCAAGAGATATTTTATAGATTTAAAGACAAAAACATAACTGATGAAGTCATGAGTGAAGCTGCAAATGATTATATTTTAAAGGATTTACTAAAAGCATTAAAAATAACATCTGAAAGAGACCGATTCAGCGGCTTAAAAGTATTTACTGATGTGATAGCTCCTTCTGAATATCTGATAGAGAAGCTTTTTTATAAGTCTTTGAACAAAGATAGTATTGATAAATCTGCTATAGAATATCTTAGCTCTAACTTAAAGATAATAACTGATAAATACTCAAAAGATATTAACCGATTTGAAGGGGCAAAGGATATAGATTATATAAAAGATGCTATTGTTGGAACTGCCATAATCCTTGATGGGCTAAGATATGACTTATGGTCTAAATTGAGGAATATCCTTGAAGAAAATGGCTGGAAACTTAAAGAAGATACATTAATCATAAATGTCCCGTCAACTACAGATAATTTCCGCAAATTAATAGGAATGGATTATAGAGAAGTAATAAATGGCAAAAGATTCAAGTTAATGAAATTTACTGAAAAAAATATTGGCAAAAGGGAGATAAGAAGGTTTCTTAAAGGGGATGAGGATATAAAGTTCCTCCATTTCAATTTTATAGATGCAAAAATCCACAACTCTGTTTTGGACTTATATCCTTTATATGAAATATTAATAGCCGAATTCAGGGAAGGCATCCTGCCATTATTAAAAGATATCGGACATTTTTATCTTATCTCGGATCACGGTTTTACAGACACTCGAAATCTCAAAGATAGATATGTGCATGGTAAAGGCAGCATATGGGAGATTATACTGCCTTTTGTTCACTGCTCTTAATTATTTTTTATTATTTTTTACCTTGACCCGCAGCACTTTTTATATTTTTTCCCGCTGCCGCATGGGCAAGGGTCATTTCTGCCGGGTTTCTTATCTTTTTTAACAGGCTGTTTCGGTTCGTCTCCATCTCCCTTGTTGTAAAGAAGTGTCTGTTCTTTCTTGATACTTAAATCAGCTTCTTCCTTCTTAACCTGAACCTTGAAAAGCCTCTGTATAACCTCTGCCCTGATTCTTTGAGACATATCCCCAAATAAATCAAATGCCTCTTTTTTATACTCTACCAATGGGTCCTTTTGAGCGTATCCTCTTAAACCGATTCCTTCCTTAAGACGGTCTATACTTAAAAGATGATCCTTCCACTGATTGTCAATTGTCTGAAGGAACATGATCCTTTCGAGATAACGTAGGGTCTCAGCACCAATTTCTGCTTCCTTTTTTTGATAATCTTCTTTAATAGCTAAAGAAATAATCTCTTTCATAAAGGATGTATCTTTTGCTTCTTTGAGATTCGTTCTTGCAGAAAACAAGCCGTAAACAGCATCTTCAAACCCTGCTATATCCCATTCACTCTCATCAGAAGTATCAGGGCAGAAAATAGCCAAAAGTTCATCAATCTCTGTATCTGATATCTCAAATATTTTTTCCTTAAGGGATTCGCTTAATAATGCTTCTTTACGAAAAGAGTATATCTCCTTGCGCTGTTTATTCATTACATCATCATATTGAAGCAAATGTTTTCTTATATCAAAATTATGGGCTTCAACCCTTTTCTGAGCGTTTTCAATTCCTTTTGTGACCATCTTGTTCTCAATGGGCAAGTCTTCCTCCATCTTGAGCATGTCCATCAGTCCATTAATCTTTTCAGAGCCGAATATCCTTAAAAGATTATCTTCTAAAGAGAGATAAAATCTTGATGAACCGGGATCCCCCTGCCTACCAGACCTTCCTCGCAATTGATTATCAATACGCCTTGATTCATGCCTTTCAGTGCCGATTATATGAAGGCCTCCAGATTTAAGAACCTCCTGCCTTTCTTTTTCACAAATCTCTTTAGCCTTTTCAATTGCTTGCTTGAATTCGTCTTCGGTGTAATTATTTTTGTCTTTGAGGATATCCCTTGCTAATCCTTCATAATTACCCCCGAGCACTATATCTGTGCCTCTGCCAGCCATGTTGGTGGCGATTGTAACAGCTCCTAGCCTGCCTGCCTGTGCTACAATTTCGGCTTCTTTTTCATGAAATTTAGCATTCAGCACAGAATGTTTGATGCCCTTTTTAGATAGAAGATGACTCAAGAGTTCTGACATCTCAATAGAAATGGTGCCAACAAGGACAGGCTGACCCTTCTTATGACATGACTCTATTTCATTGATTACGGCATTAAATTTAGCTTTTGCGGTTTTATAAATGGCATCAGGAAAATCAAGCCTTATCATTGGCATATTAGTGGGTATGACAACTACTTCAAGATTATAAATCTCAGCAAACTCAGCAGCCTCAGTATCTGCAGTGCCTGTCATGCCTGCCAGTTTGTTGTACATCCTAAAATAATTCTGAAAGGTAATAGTAGCAAGGGTTTGATTTTCACTCGCTATTTTAACTCCTTCTTTTGCCTCAATTGCCTGATGGAGTCCATCAGACCACCGCCTGCCTGGCATAAGTCTGCCAGTGAATTCATCAACTATTATGACTTCTTCATCTTTTACAACATAATCAACATCTTTTTTGAATAGATGGTGAGCCCTTAATGCTTGAGTAACATGATGAATTAATGCAACATTTGAGGGGTCATAAAGGTTTTTAAGGTGCAATAGTCTTTCAACCTTTTCATTTCCTGATTCTGTAAGGACAATACTTTTAAGCTTTTCATCTATCTTGAAATCTATATCTAACTTCAAGTTTGGTATGATTTTATTAATTGTATAGTATTTGCCTGTTGACTCCTCAGAAGGACCTGAAATAATCAAAGGAGTCCTTGCCTCATCAATCAGAATGCTGTCAACCTCATCAACTATCGCATAATTCAAGGCTCTCTGAGAAAACTCCAGAAAGTCATATTTCATATTATCTCTCAGATAGTCAAAGCCGTATTCATTATTAGTCCCGTATGTAATATCAGCTCTATATGCCTCCTGCCTTGTGCAAGGTCTTAAATGGTTATATCTTTTCTCTGATGATATATATTGAGGGTCATAAAGAAAAGAATTATCATGCTGAATTACACCGATAGAGAGCCCTAAAAAATGATAAACAGGACCCATCCATTGAGCATCCCTTTTTGCAAGGTAATCATTGACTGTAACAATATGAACACCTTCGCCTGACAAGGCATTTAGATATGTCGGGAGCGTTGCTACGAGGGTCTTTCCTTCTCCAGTTCGCATCTCAGCTATCCTGCCCTCATGAAGTACCATGCCACCAATTAACTGGACATCGAAATGCCGCATATTAAGAAGACGCTTTGAGACCTCTCTAACAAGGGCAAAGGCATCATTGAGAATATCATCGAGCGTCTCGCCTGCTTCAAGCCTTTTTTTGAATTCCTCCGTTTTATTTTTAAGTTGCAGGTTACTCAATGATGAATATGACGGCTCAAGTCTGTTTATTTCGTCCACCCGTGCTGACAGCCTTTTTAACTCCCGTTCGTTTTTAGTTCCAAATATTTTGCTTAGTATATTGAACATACTTTATGGTAAAAAACTATAAAGGTTTTATGCAAGCTTTAGAAATGCTTGAAAAAAGAGATGAATTTTCTTTATGCAATATAGATTGCTTTTAGCCTTTGATAATTTTTGCAGAGAATAGCCTACTATAATGCAAATATTCGCAATTAAACTAATCTTTTGATTAGCATGCTATTTTTGGTCTTTAATTCATTGCCTTTAAAAAATCATGTCTGTTATAATAGCAATTTAGGGCGGCGGTGTAGCTCAGTTGGTCAGAGCATGCGGCTCATATCCGCAGTGTCCGGGGTTCAAATCCCTGCACCGCCATTATTATATTTCCAGAATCCAGCAATATTTTTACTCAAATATTATGCTGAGCCCTTCTATAAGAACAGGACATGCCTATCATGGTGAGCTTGTCGAACCATGACATTTAAGGAATTTAAGGTAAGACACTACATAGAAACCATCGAGTGAATTAAAATTAATTATGCTTGCATGTTATCTCATAAAACCTGAACAAATTGAATTAAGAGATTTGCCAATACCAGAGCCTTCTGACGGCGAGATACTTGTCAAGGTTGAAGCAGCCTTGACCTGTGGGACTGACCTAAAGGCATTTTTAAGAGGACATTCTTTGATACCTATGCCTGGACCTTTTGGGCATGAGTTTTCTGGAACAATTGCAGAGGTAGGAAAAAAAATAAGAAAATTCAAGCCCGGTGACAGTGTAATGTCTGTCCATACTGCACCATGTCTTAAATGCCTATATTGTGCCAAGAAGGCATTTAATCTTTGTGAAAATCTTATGAGCAATAAAATCTTAGGGGCTTACGCTGAATATATCTTAATACCATCTCATATTGTAAGGCAGAACCTATATCATAAGCCTTCCAATCTTTCCTTTGAGGAGGCTGCACTGCTTGAACCTCTTTCATGCGTTGTTCATAGCATAAATAACATAAATAAATTGAATCTTAAAGGCAGTAAATCACTCATAATAGGCACCGGACCCATTGGTTTTCTTCATCTTCTATGTCTTAAGCTGAAAGGTTCTGAAGTTCTTATTACAGGGTTAGAAAGTGACAGATTGCAGATTGCTAAAGATAAGGGCGCTGATATGGTCACACCACCTTCAGAGCTTGATAAAGCAACAAATGACTTTACTAATGGTATGGGTGTTGATTATGTATTTGAATGCACAGGACAGTTAGATGTTTGGGAGCGGTGTATAAATTATGTGAGGCGGGGGGGAAAGATTATTTTGTTTGGTGGTGCTAAAAAAGATACTATCGTAACATATGATACATACAGACTCCATTATGATGAGATTACTGTTCAAGGTTCATTCCATTTTAAGCCTGAAGATGTTAGGATTGCACTTAAACTTTTGAGAGATATCCTTAAAACTTCATTTCTGATTAGTGGACGCTATCCATTAAAAGATATAGCCATCCCATTCAGAAAACTATCAAAAGGCGAAGGATTAAAATATGCTATCATTCCATAAGCTTTATCTCACTAAAATAATTTTTTTTCTTTGATATGTATTTTTCCAAACAAATATTGATTTATTTTTTAATTATATTTCTGACTACACCTGTTTCTTCTATTCATAGCGCAGATAAAAATAATTCATTCCAAAACAACCATATCCCAATCTTAAAGGTTTCTAGAGAGTCTATATTTTATGACATTTCGTGGATGGGAATTCATGTCGGCAAGGCATCCTTTGAAGCAAAACAGGATAAGGGCATTATTACAATTGTATCAAAGGTTAATTCTACCCCTGTTATTTCACGCCTTTATAAAGTAGAAGATTATGCAAGAAGCGAGATTATCAATGGAAAGCCCACTAACTTTAAAATAAAGCAACATGAAGGTAGATATCGCAGCAATAAAGAGACTATATTTGATATTAATAGCAATAAGATTATCTATCTAAATCACCTCAAGGGAGAGAAACATGAACATATTGCTACTACAAATATATTTTGGGATATTATCTCTGGCTTTTACCTTGTAAGAAACTTCCCGTTCGAGGTCGGCAAGACTTTTTATATTAATATATTTGACAGCAATAAATTTTATAATGCTGAAGTCAAAGTCATCGGAAAAGAGAAGATAAAGATTTCAGACAAATGGAAGACTGATACTATACTTATAAAACCTGTTCTTCAATCCGAAGGTCTTTTTAAGAAGAAAGGTGATATATTAATATGGATAAGTGATGATGAACATAGAATCCCAGTAAAAGTAGAAACCTCGGTCTCCATAGGAAAGGTTACTGCCAAGATTAAGTCAATAGAGACTGAACATTAAAAGCTATTTATAAAAATGCAGGAATTCATCATCATAAAAGGTGCAAGAGAGCATAATCTTAAAAATATTGATGTAAACATACCAAGAGAAAAAATCACTATTATTACAGGACCCTCAGGTTCGGGCAAATCATCCCTCGCAATGGATATTATTTACGCAGAGGGGCAAAGGAGATATGTAGAGAGCCTATCCACTTATGCTCGTCAGTTCCTTGAACAATTGCAAAAACCAGAGGTTGAGTACATTGAAGGGCTCTCACCTGCTATCGCAATCGACCAAAAAACCGTTACAAAAAGCCCTCGTTCAACTGTCGGCACCATTACTGAGATATATGATTATATGAGGGTCTTATATACTCGAATTGGCATTGCAAAGTGCTATAAATGTGGCACAGTGATAGCAGCTCAGGATATTCAAAATATAATAAGGTCAGTTCTTTCTTTCCCACAAGGCACAAAGATACAGATTCTCGCTCCTATTGTGAGAGGAAGAAAAGGAGAGTATAAAAAAGAACTTAAACAGATGAGGATAGATGGCTTTGTAAGGGCAAGGATAGACGGTAAAATGATTGACCTTACGCATGACATTTCATTAAAAAGACAACAAAGACATACAATCGAGGTAGTCATTGATAGATTGATAATTAAGCCATCAATCGAAAGACATATCAGAGCCTCTATTGATACATCCCTTAAGTATGCGGATTCTGTAATAATCAATCTTGTTGATGAAGGCAAAGACATTATTTTCAGCAGGAAGCTTGCATGTCCTTCTTGTGGTATAAACTATCCTGAGATTGAACCAAGACTTTTTTCCTTCAACAGTAAATACGGAGCTTGTCCATGCTGTCATGGACTCGGCGTTGAAAATGTTGATAGTGCTGATTTTTTATTATTGAAAGCACAGAAGGATAACGGTTATGGCTTTACAGATTTATCTTTATGTAAATGCTGTAAGGGTATGAGATTAAGGAAAGAATCTCTAAGCATAAAGATAGATGAGATAAATATTGGTGAGTTTGCCTCTATGACTGTAAAAAATGCTTTAAAATTTATAAATGAATTGCAACTCACAGATCGTGAGAGAACTATTGCCAGTAGAATACTTAAAGAGGTAAAAGACCGATTGTTATTCCTCTATAAGGTAGGGCTGAGCTATATAACTCTTGATAGAAGCTCATATTCTCTATCAGGAGGAGAGTCTCAAAGAATAAGGCTTGCAAACCAACTTGGTTCATCCCTAACAGGTGTATTGTATATTCTCGATGAGCCAAGTATAGGACTACATCCTAAAGATAGCCATAATATGCTTGAAAGCCTTGTGAACATAAGAGATGCAAATAATACAATAATTATTGTAGAACATAATGAAGAAATTATAAAGTGGGCAGATCATTTGATTGATATGGGACCAGGTGCTGGGAGAGAAGGGGGTTATATTGTTGCTGAGGGAAATATTTCGGATATAAAAAATAATGAAAACTCTATCACGGGCAAATTTTTAAGCCGTAAGGCAACCATTCCTATACCATTTAAGAGAAGGCAACCAAAAGAATTTATAAGCATTACTGGTGCATCAGAATTTAATCTTAAAAACATAAATGTCTCGATACCCCTTGGACTGCTATGCTGCATTACTGGTGTGTCTGGCTCTGGCAAAAGCACCCTTATATTTGAGATTCTTTATAAAGCCCTCTCAAGACATTTGACCCAAAGCAATGAGATACCAGGAAAACATTCCAATATTCAAGGTTTTGAAAATATTGATAGGGTTATCTGCATAGACCAATCCCCGATTGGAAGGACATCAAGATCGAACCCTGCAACATATACTGGTCTCTTTAACTTCATAAGAAAGCTCTTTTCTATGCTAGCAGATTCTCGTGCCAGAGGATTCTCTCAATCAAGATTCAGCTTTAATATATCAGGTGGCAGATGTGAGGCGTGCAATGGAGATGGACAGAAGAAATTAGAGATGCATTTTCTTCCAGATGTTTATGTGATGTGCGATGTTTGCAAAGGTAAAAGATATAATAAAGAAACTTTGAGTATATTCTATAAGAATAAAAACATATCAGATGTTTTAGATATGACAATATCGGAGGCTCTTGAATTCTTCCAATCTATACCTATATTGAGACAAAAGCTCTCAATTCTTTCAGATATTGGGATGGGATATCTTAAGCTCGGACAACCTGCTACAACACTTTCAGGAGGCGAGGCTCAAAGGCTTAAACTATCAAGAGAGCTTGGCAAAAAGTCAACAGGCAAAACTTTGTATATACTTGATGAACCTACAACAGGACTTCATTTTGTAGATATTGATAGATTAATTAAAATACTTAATGGACTCGTTGATATGGGCAACTCTGTTATAGTTATCGAGCATGATCTGGATATTATAAAATCATCAGATTATGTAATTGATCTCGGACCAGGTTCAGGTGATGAGGGCGGCGAAATAGTGGCAATAGGCACTCCTGAAGATATAGCTAAAAACAAAAAGTCATTTACAGGCGGGTTTCTTTCTATGAAATTAGCAGGTTCAAGCTTATAACTTGAACCTAATAAATCTATTGCCCCCTCTGTAATCTTTCAATAATTTCTTTAAATTTGTGGAAGTTATCCTTTATATTGCCCATTAAAAGTCCTGATGAAATAGCCACCCCGTCAGCACCGCTCTGAATAACCGACATTAAATTGGTTATATTAATACCGCCAATTGCTATTGTGGGGATATTGATGAATTCCTTAACTTCTCTTAATGCAGAAACACCTTTCGGCTCGCCTGCATCTTTGGTGGTTGTATGAAAAATAGGACCAAATCCAATATAATCGGCACCATTATTTTCAGCTTCTCTTGCTTGCCCTAAATTATGAGTAGAGATGCCGATAATCATATTATTTGCTATTTTTTTTGCCTCTTTTAACGGAAGGTCATCTTGCCCAAGATGAACCCCATCAGCATTAACTGCAAGTGCTATATCAAGATAATCATTAATGCTCAGTAATGCATCGAATTTTGATGTTAATTGCTTCAGGTTTATTGCATTTTGATAAATAATCTTTTTAATATTTTTTTTATCCCTGTATTGAATCCATCTTATGCCTGACTCTAATAGCAATGAAACAATATCAATTAGTTTAGAGGACTCAAGGTCATCAGATGTTAGAAAGCATATTTCAGGAAGTTTTTTCATTTTTCTGCTTGTAAGTTTTCAGAAAGATACGCAGTTAGTTTATTTTCGGCTAACTTTTTCGATATATTCTGAGGTTCTTGTATCTATCTTTAGTATATCGCCAATCTCGATGTGAAAGGGAACTTTAATTACTGCTCCTGTTTCAAGTTTAGCAGGCTTATTACTGCCAGAGGCTGTATCACCCTTGAATGAAGGGTCTGTCTCGGCTACAGCCAGTTCAACAAACATTGGTGGCTCAACCGTAATGGGTTCACCTTTATAATAAAGAATTTGTGCGGTCATGCCTTCCTTGATAAACTTTTTAGCATCACCAAGTTGTGCAACCGTCAGCGGGACTTGCTCATATGTCTCAGTATCCATGAAATAACAGAAATCATCCTGAACATATAAAAACTGCATGGTTTTCTCTTCAAGGTTTGGGGTATCAAATTTATCACCAGCTGAAAATGTTTCTTCTAATACTCTGCCAGTTTTAAGGCTTTTTAGCTTTGTTCTGACAATAGGAGCCCTTTGTTGCATCTTGACATGCTGAAACTCGATTATTTCATAAGGCTCCCCTTTAAATTCTATTTTTTTACCTCTCTTAAAGTCAGTTGTCGAAATCAATTATTGCCTCCTCAATTATATTTTTATTATCTGTCCTACTTTGAATTTTCAATTTTGAATCCACAGGTAGATATCTGCGACTACCGATGTTCTATTTGTCATTATTTTAGTAGTAGCAAACTTTAGCTTGCGTTGTTTTTTCATTTCGCAGGCTAAAGCCTGTAGCTACCTTCAACATTTTTAGGTATCTGGTGTTTTGAATCTTGAATTTTGAATTTTAAATTGGGCGAGGCATCGCCTCGCCCCTATTGGTTTTTATTAATTATTAATTATCTCTATATCTCTTGGTAAAGTAGTCAAAACCAATGCTTTGCCATCTTTTATCATCACCATATCTTCAATTCTAACACCACCAATCTCATTTATATAAATACCCGGTTCAATTGTAAATATCATTGAGTCAGAAATCCCTTCACGGCTCCTCTGTGATATACTTGGAGCTTCATGAACATTAAGTCCTATACCATGTCCTGTTGCATGTCCAAAAAATTCACTATATCCTTCTTTTTTAATAAAGTCTCGTGCAGCACTATCAATCTCTTTAGCCTCGACTCCACTTTTTGCAGCTATAATAGCCTTTTCTCTTGCTTTATTAACTATCTTATAGATTTGTATTTTTTTAGAAATATCTTTACCATTTATGAGGAAAGTCCTTGTCATATCTGAAAAATATCCGTTGCACTCGCCTCCCCAGTCAATTATAACAAAATCACCCTCTTTAATCGTTTTATCAGTTGGTCGGGCATGAGGCATGGATGAGTTCTTACCTGAAGCAACAATAACATCAAATGGCAAGTTTCTGCATCCACACTTTTTCAATTCATATTCCAATCTGAGTGCCAACTCATTTTCTTTGATTCCAGATTTTAAATAAGGCATTACCCTCAAAAAGGCATCCTGAGCCCTCTCGATTGCCTTTATTATATTATTTATTTCTTCTTCATTCTTATATTTTCTAAGTTTTTCAATATAATTTTTAAGCGGGAACATACCAGCATTATTTTTTTGGAGTATTTCAAAAAGCGAATATGTAATTGAGGTCTCAAAGCCAAGTTTTCTTATCCCCAATTTTTTTATAGCCCTGCTTAGTGAGCCTGTTTTCTTGCCCTTCTCAATGACTATTTCCCAATGTTTTACTTCTTGTGCTGCCTGTTCTTTATATCTAAAATCAGTGAAAAAAAGTCCTTTATCCTTTGTAACAATTATAAACCCTGAAGATCCAGTAAACCCCGTTAGATATCTTATATTCTTAATATTAGACACAAAAAAACCGTCAATATTTTTTCTTTTTAATGATTTCCAGAGATTTTCGGGTTTCACGATTATACCTTATTTAGGCAGGGTCTCAAAAAGTTTATCAGAAAATTCAAAAAAAGTCATTAAAAATATAATACCAAATCCCGATTTAGATATATCAGGGCAAGGGTGAGGGTGATTAGTGACCTGAAAGATTACCCCTCCCCCTCGCCCCCTCCCGCAAGGGGAGGGGGATTTGTAGGGGCTATCATTTTCTATCTCTATTTTTCGGAATCTTGAATCTTGAATTTTGAGCCTTTTAGGTATTAAGTGTTTTGAATCTTAAATCTTAAATTTTGAATTTTGAATCTTAAATCTTAAATTAGGCGAGGCACCGCCTCGCCCCTACATTGGCTTTATTTTTTCCTTCAGCCTTTAGCCTATCGCCTTCAGCCTATTACAGCCTTTATTTTTTCCTTCAGTCTTCAGCCTATCGCCTTTAGCCTATCATTGCCTTTAGCCTAATTACTGGGTTTGTTTAAAAATAGCTCAATTTGGGTATAATATTATGTATTGGGCTTTTGCAAAGCTCTATATAGTCGAAAAGTGGATATAGGATTTACAAATCGAGGATATTGTGATGATTAATAATGAGAAAGAAATACTCATGCTATCTGAAAAGGTCAAAGCTGCTGGTTGAGCTTCAAAGATAAGTCCGGGTGACTTGCAAGATGTTCTAAAAGGATTGCCTTTAGAGTCTAATCCTAATCTATTGGTTGGGATTGAAAAATGGGCTGACGCCGCTATATATCGCCTTACACCTGATATAGCAATAGTTCAGACTCTCGATTTTTTCACTCCAATTGTAAATGAACCTTATGATTTTGGACGCATAGCCGCTGCTAACTCTTTCAGTGATGTATATGCTGTAGGAGGAAAGCCTCTTACTGCTATGAATATTGTTTGTTTTCCTATTAATGAGATGGATAGCTCTATTCTAAGGTCTATTCTTGAAGGTGGTCTTGAGATTATACACAAGGCTGATGCTGTTATGGCTGGCGGTCATAGTGTACAAGATTCAGAAATAAAATATGGCTTATCTGTAACAGGCATTGTGCATCCCCAAAAATTCATTACAAATGAAGGAGCAAAGCCTGGAGATCAGCTCGTCCTTACAAAGCCTATAGGCACAGGCGTTTTATCTACAGCACTAAAGGCTAAGAAACTCGATAAGAAGACCACACGATTTATTACAGAGCTTATGGCAGCATTGAATAAAGACGCTTCTGAGATTATGGTTGAAATTGGGGTGAACGCTTGCACGGATATTACAGGTTTTGGACTATTAGGACATGCACTTGCGATGGCAAAGGCGAGCAATGTTGGGATACGGCTATATGCTAACAAAGTGCCTTTTATAGTTGAAGCAATCGAATTTGCCTCGATGGGATTTTTGCCAGTAGGAAGCCATATGAATCAGAAGTTCTGTTCTGCTCAAATTGAGATTAAATCAAAAATTGACCCTGCATTATTAGATTTGTTTGCAGATGCTCAAACATCAGGCGGATTGCTTATATCAGTGCCAGAAGTTCGCACTGATATGCTCGTTAGTAAATTGAAAGAAAAAAATACCCCTTCATCAGCAGTAATAGGAGATGTTTTAGCTAATCCTATTGGGGTGATTCAAATATATTGAGAGAACAATCTTTCAGAGAGTATTATAAACAGCTTCACTTCTCCTTTAATGCCTTCAGAAAATAGCACCCAAAGAGATACCTCAGAACTCCTTAATATCAGAACAGACTGAAAAAGGTGAAAACGCTTCGCAAATATCCAACGATTCAGTAGATTTTTTGATATATTGGATTGTAAAAAGCTACTTTTGCTATATCTTTTAATTTAGTATTTGCTTAAGATATTCTTATTTTTCAATATGTTAGATAATTATATATAAATAACAAATTTATGCTTGACAATAATCATAATATTATAATAACATTTAATAAGATTTAGTAATTTATCAATAATATTAAATAATATTCCTTGATATATATATCATGATAAAGGAGGTGAGTATGTTGAAATCAAAAGATACTATCTTTGACGGCCTTTATAGTTTTGGTGTCTCAAGGAGGAATTTTATAAAGTTTTGTGCCTCTATGTCAGCCACTTTAGCCCTTTCTTCATCTGCTGTTCCCCAAATAGTTGAAGCTCTCGAGAAAAAAAAGAAGCCTTATGCCATTTGGCTTCATTTTCAAGAATGCACAGGGGATACAGAATCTATTTTAAGGGCATCTAAACCATCAATTGCTCAGATAGTTCTTGATATCGTCTCCTTAGAGTATCACGAAACAATAATGGCAGGTTCTGGTCACGCTGCTGAAAAGGCATTGCATGATGTAGTTAAAAACCAGAAAGCCAAATATATAGCTATCGTAGAAGGATCGATTCCCATCAAGGACGGCGGTATATATTGCACCATTGGGGGAAGGACTGCACTTGATATTGCAAATGAGGTCTGTGGTAATGCTTTTGTAACGCTAAATGTTGGTTCTTGTTCTTGCTGGGGAGGGGTCTCAAGCGCTAAACCAAATCCTACAGGTGCAGTTGGAATAGCAGATGCAGTGTCAGGCATTAAATATGTAAATCTTCCGGGCTGTCCGGTAAATGCTGAAAATATTACTGCCACGATAGTTCATTACCTAACATTTGGAACTCTTCCTGTTCTTGATAGGCATAACCGCCCTTTATTTGCATATGGCAAAAGGATTCATGACAATTGCGAAAGACGTCCGCACTTCGATGCAGGACAATTCGTTCGTAAATGGGGTGACGAAGGTCATAGGCTTGGCTGGTGTCTTTATGAGCTGGGCTGTAAAGGACCTATGGCTTATAAAAATTGTCCAACAATAAAATGGAATGAAGGCATTAGTTATCCAATACAGGCAGGACATCCATGTTTTGCCTGTGCGAGCAATGATAGCTGGGATGTTTTTGGACCAATCTATACTCGAGCCCCTCATGTTCCCGGAGCTGGGTATCAAGCTACAGCAGATAAGATTGGGGCTGCTGTTGTGGCTGGCACAGCCGCTGCAGTTGCAACTCATGCAGCAATAAGAACATTTTTAGGCTATAAACAAAAAGAAAAATTTGCCAAAGAAAAAGATGAAGCCGATAAAATTAAATAGGAGGTGAATTATGCCAAAAATAGTGGTTGATCCAGTCACAAGGATAGAAGGTCACTTAAGGATCGAGGCTATTGTAGAAGGCGGCAAGATTGTAGATGCCTGGTCCTCAGGCACTATGTGGAGGGGCATAGAAAATATAGTCAAAGGCAGGGATCCAAGAGAGGTTTGGCTAATATTGTCGCGAATATGCGGCGTTTGAACCACTGTTCATTCTACCAGCTCCGTGCGGGCTGTAGAAAATGCACTTGGCATAATAATCCCTGATAACGCAAGGATATTAAGAAATCTCATCTCCGCTATTCAATTTGTTCAGGACCATGTCATTCATTTTTACCACCTCCATGCTCTTGACTGGGTTGATGTTACATCTGCCTTAAAAGCTGATCCTGTAAAAACTGCATCTCTTGCTCAGAGCATATCTGACTGGCATAATTCATCACCTACATTTTTCAGGGCTGTGCAAAACAAAGTTAAAACAATAGTTGAGAGCGGGCAACTCGGACTTTTTGCAAGTGGTTACTGGGGACACCCTGCTTACAAGCTTCCGCCTGAGGCAAATCTAATGGCTGTAGCACACTATCTTGAAGCCCTCGAATGGCAAAGAGATGTTATAAGAATGCATGCCTTGATTGGTGCAAAAAATCCTCACCCTCAGACTTACCTTGTCGGTGGCATGTCAATCCCAATTGATCCAAACAGTCAGAATGCAATTAACGCAGGAAGTATTGCTTTCATGAATGAAGTAGCAAGAAAATCTCTTGAATTTGTCTCAAAGGTTTATATACCTGACCTCCTTGCTGTAGCTTCATTTTACAAAGAATGGGCAAAGATTGGCGGTGGCGTGAGAAATTATCTTTGTTATGGTGAATTTCAAAATGATAACAAAAGCAACACAACTAACTGTTGGCTGCCACCAGGCTTTATCAGAAATAGGGATATCACTAAGGTCGAACCAGTTGACCATAAGAAGGTTACAGAAGATGTTATGAGGGCATGGTATAAATACAATGATGGAGATGGAAAGGCTAAACACCCATATGATGGCGAGACTAACCCCAATTATACAGGACCTAATCCACCGTATCAATATCTCAATACTGATCAGAAATACAGCTGGGTCAAGGCAATTCGATATGATGGACTTTCAACAGAAGTAGGACCTCTTTCTAGAATGCTTGTTGCCTATGTGGCAGGTCATACAAGAGTAAGAGAGGTCACTGATATGGTGCTTAAGAAGCTTGGTGTTGGATTGGACGCCTTATTTTCAACATTGGGCAGGACTGCAGCCCGAGGAATTGAGACACTATTAATTGCTGAGATGCTTCCTATATGGATTGATGAGCTTACTTCAAAGATTAAGGCAGGAGATTTAAGAATACACAATGGGGATATGTGGGATCCTGATAAATGGCCTAAAGAAGCAAGAGGTTACGGTTTTCACGATGCTCCACGAGGCGCTTTATCACACTGGATAGTTATTAAGGACAAAGCTGTTTCAAACTATCAATGTGTAGTGCCAGGTGGCTGGAATTCATCGCCTCGAGATGCAAATGGAGTAAGAGGTCCTTATGAAGAGGCTTTAATTGGCACTCCAATTGCTGACCCGAATAAACCAGTTGAGATATTAAGGACAATTCACTCCTTTGACCCTTGTATGGCTTGTGCTATACATCTGTATGATTCTGGTGGTAAACAATTAGTTTCTGTTAAAGTTAAATAGGAGGCTTTATGATTAACAGAGGTTCCTATGTTTGGCAGCCACAAAAGATGGATATGTTTAGAAAGTCAAGAAAAGCTCAAGATAAGAGGCTTTATGTCTGGCAACTGCCTATAAGATTAAGCCATTGGCTAAATATACTTTGTATAACATCTCTTATCATAACAGGATATTATATTTCTAACCCCTTTATGCATGCTATATCTGAGGATCAGTCAATAATGGCGATGATGAGATTTATACATTTTGTAAGTGCCCATATTCTTATTGCAAGTGCTTTAATAAGAATATATTGGCTGTTTGCGGGCAACAAATTTGCAAGATTGAAGGAATTTCTTCCTTTCACGGCAGAAAAGAGAAAGGAGGTCTTATGCTTTATAAAATTTTATGCCTTTCTGAAAAAGGAAGTACATCACCCTATTGGACACAATGCCCTTGCTGCTATCTCATACTCATTCGCTTATTTTATGATTTTTCTGGCTATATTGACAGGTTATGCACTTTATTCAGAAAGCCATACAGGTTTTTTCTGGTATCTTGCAGGTGGATGGGTATTTGGCATTCTTTCTGACGGGACTATCAGGCTTATACACCATTTTGTAATGTGGGTTCTTACCGCATTTCTTATTGTTCATGTCTATATTGTATGGTTAAATGATAATATTGAAGGCAATGGGCTTATAAGTTCCATCTTTACAGGCTATAAAATCTATCACAAGGATTAATTAAATTGTCTATTGCTGTTATAGGGCTTGGCAACATACTTCTTAAAGATGAAGGAATTGGGGTTCATACCGTCAATAAAATCAAGAATGAGTATCAATTCTCATCAGATATTGAGATTATTGACGGTGGAACTCTAGGTTTAGACCTTCTGCCATATTTTGAAAAACACTCGAAAGTCTTGATTATTGATGCCGCCGATTTAAAAAAAGAGCCGGGTTATATAAAAATTTTTGATAGCGATGAAATCCTCAAATCTTTCTACAAAAAACTTTCAGTGCATCATATTGGAATACCTGATATATTAACTGCTTGCGAATTGATGAATATAAAGTCTGATGAAATTAAGATAATCGGCATACAGCCCTGTTCTACTGATTTTGGTACTGAGATGAGCTATGAAATACAGAGTAAGATGGAACTTATATTTCAACTTATATTAGAACAGCTTCAAAAATGGAGTGTTAAATGTGTCTCGCTGTCCCATCAAAAATCATAACAAAAAATAATTTACTTGCTATTGTTGATGTTTATGGAGCTAGAAGAGAAGTGAGTCTCGTACTACTGCCTGAAGATGTAGAGGAAGGCGATTATGTCCTCGTTCATGCTGGTTTTGCAATACAAAAAGTAGATTTCGAGGCAGCCAAAGAAACCATGAAAATGCAGCTTCTATATGCAGCAATGTTTGAAAGTGAAGAAGAAAAAATGCCGAAGGCGGGACTCGAACCCGCATAGGTCTCCCCACACGCCCCTCAAACGTGCGTGTCTACCAGTTCCACCACTTCGGCTCTAAAAACTAACTGTCTTACAATATAACAATAAATGGTTTGTGTTTTCAAGTTTGATACTTATACATGCAAACTTTTCTATATAGCACCTTACTGAGCAACCCATCTCCAAGATATTCAAACTACTTATCTTGATTATGTTATAATTTTTATATGGCTGTTCGTGAGATAAAAAAATTTCCTGACGAGGTTTTAAGACAAAAGTCTATTCCTATAGAAGATTATACATCTGAAACAGATTCGCTTATTCAAGATATGATAGAGACAATGTATTGTGCTTCTGGCATAGGTCTGGCAGCTCCACAGGTTGCTGAACCTATGAGAATTATAGTGATTGATACAAGCTGGAAAGAAGATGGAAACCCTTTACTTGTTTTAATAAACCCCGAGATTATAGAAGGCTCTGGTTATACTGACTCAGAAGAAGGTTGTTTGAGCGTTCCTCAATATCTTGCTACTGTGAAAAGAACAGCTAACATCCTTGTAAGAGGTTATGATAGAAATATGAAACCCATTGAGATACAATGCGATGGACTTCTTGCAAGGGTTGTTCAGCATGAAATAGACCATCTTAATGGCATTTTATTTTTTGATCACCTCAGCTTGATCAAAAGAGAGTTTTTCAAAAAAAGATATCTCAAATCACTATCAAAACAATAGCTTTTTTTCATTGTTTCGCCTTCTTTTTTGCGGCTCTAACTAATGAAGTGAATTTTTGCACTATAAATTGATAATATGGCGATAATATTTTTTGGCACACCTGACTTTGCAATTCCATCTTTAAAAGCTTTGATAGAAGCAAAAGAAGATATTCAGCTTGTTATCACTCAGCCTGATAAAGAAAGGGGCAGAGGACATATACTTACATATCCGCCTGTTAAGAATTTAGCTTTATCAGCTAATATTCTGGTAGAACAGCCCATTAATATAAAAGAAAATGGCTTTTACCATAGAATTTATAATATAAAGCCTGAATTCATCATCGTCGTTGCATATGGAAAACTGCTTCCAAAGACAATTTTATCAATACCAAAGATGGGATGTATAAATGTTCATGCCTCACTTCTGCCAAAATATAGAGGTGCAGCCCCAATACAATGGGCTTTGATTAGAGGTGAACGACGGACTGGCATTACTACTATGTTAATGGATGAAGGACTTGATACAGGGGATATGCTCTTGCAGAAAAGCATTGATATAGATGAAACTGATAATTATGATACCCTATCTACAAAACTATCGCAACTTGGGGCTATAACTCTAATTGAAACAATCAATGGATTGAGAGAGGGAGTTATAAAACCAGTTCGGCAAAGCGGTGAAGCAAGTTATGCCCCGCCACTAACAAAATCAAATGGCAAAATAGCATGGGATATGGATGCAAGGGATATATTCAATTTTATAAGGGGGATGTTCCCATGGCCTTCAGCTTATACTTATCTGAAGAATGAACGAATTAAGATAATAAGAACTAAACCAATTGAAGGAGAGGGTATCCCTGGAAGAATCGAGTTAGCTTCAGCAGGAAAATTAATAGCTGGCACTGGCAAAGGACTCTTAATAATAGAAGAATTACAGCCTGATGGAAAAAAGATAATGACTGCTTCAGCCTTCTTATCAGGAAGGAAGCTAAGGGAAAAGTATGATAGATTTTCTTAGAGGTTTTGTGCTTAAGATACTATACCCATCTTTGATTCTTTTCAGTCCTTTTTTAAGGAATAAGAAAGAGAGCCTTCAGCTTTTCATAATTGAACTTAATAACAGACTTGTAAAGATTGAGTGGTCAAAAAAGAGCTTTTTATACAAAAAAATGAAGTTGCTCTTGCTTTTGCCCCATTGCCTACAGACTAATTCCTGCGATGTGAGAATAACCAACAATATATACAATTGTAAAAGGTGCGGAAAATGTATTATAAGTGATATCATTAGGGTTGCAGAAAAATATCGATTGAACCTTTTTGTGGCAACAGGTGGCACTTTAGCAAGACGTATCGTCAAAGATATAAGACCTGATGCAATAGTTGCAGTTGCTTGTGAAAGGGATCTGAGCAGTGGTATTGTAGATACCTATCCTATTCCTGTTATTGGGATAGCTAATGAAAGACCTCAAGGTCCCTGTGTTAATACTACAATTGACAAAAAAAAGATAATAGATGCTATAGAATTCTTTGAAAAAATAAACTCAAGATATTAGAAGGAGCAGATTTTTAATGAAGCGAAAAATAATCAAGTTTTTAATATATTCATCTTTTCTACTTGCAATTGGCTTGATATCGGGTCATTTAACATTTGAGCTTTTAAGCTATGGTAGGACTATTGAAATGCCCGATTTAATAGGAAAGAATATTAACGAGGCTCAAAAGCTGTTATCATCTAATAGACTTTATCTAAGACTTGATGGAGATGAATATAATAACTATGTGCCTCAAGGATATATCATTAGGCAGGATATTAAGCCCGGCTATAAGCTTAAGGAAGGCAGAGAAATAGGTATTATATTAAGCAAAGGACCAAGAATCAAAGATGTCCCTGATCTGGTTGGCAAGCCTCTTGAGGCTGCAGAGGATATCTTAAAAGACATGGGATTAAAGATAAATAAAATTATTTATGTCCATTCAAGATTTGCAGAGAAAAATATAATTCTTGCACAGAGGCCTGAACCCCTTGAAAGCGGCGGTAATTTGTTCAGCGTTGTTGTCAGCCTTGGAAATTTTCCAGAGGAGGAGATTAAATGAGCAAGATATCGCCGTCTATTCTTTCAGCCGATTTTGTGAGACTTGCCGAGGAGATCAAAGCTGCTGCGGATGCTGGCGTTGATATGCTTCATATTGATGTAATGGATGGTCATTTTGTTCCTAATATAACGATAGGACCTGCTGTAGTTGAATCAATACGGAATATAACCCGTCTGCCTCTGGATGTGCATTTGATGATCGATGAGCCTGATAAATTCTTGGCTGATTTTATTAAAGCAGGCGCTGATTTTCTTACTGTTCATGTAGAAGCATCCGTTCATCTGCACAGAACTATTGATTACATTAAGACATGCAATGTATTAGCCGGCGTATCTTTAAATCCTGCTACCCCTATTTGGAACCTTGATAACATAATTGAGTATCTTGATTTGGTACTTATCATGTCTGTTAATCCTGGATTTAGTGGGCAAAAATTTATCCCGTCAATGCTTAACAAAATCAGGCTTCTTAAAAAATTATTAAATGAAAGGGGGTGTAATGCCATTGTTGAGGTTGATGGTGGAGTAAAGCTTGATAATGCAAAAAATATCTCTGATGCAGGTGCTGATATTCTTGTGATGGGTTCTGCATTTTTTGGTTCAGGGGATTACAAAGTTTTTATGAAGGAAATAAGAGATGTTCTTTCGCCATCGCTTAATTTCAAGGAAGGTTTTAATGAAAGATAAAATTTCTACACTTATAACTGAAGCCGAAACTTTAAGAGGCGAATCTCAATATAGTGAATCACTAAAGCTTTTTAAGAAGGCTTTCTCTTTAAGCAAAAAACATTCTTACTTGAACGGTCTAATTGACTCTAATTTAGCCATAGCAGATATTTACAGAATAAGCGGTGATTTTGATAAAGCCATATCTAAATATTCAGAAGTAATAGAGATATGTGATGCAGTGGGTTTTGATAGGACTAAGGCAGATGCGATAGTCGGGATTGCTCTCTCGCTCAGGGCTAAAGGATTATGGAAGGAAGCGTTGGATAACATCAAAGTAGCAATTTCATTCTATAAAAAGAAGAAGGACAAAAAGGGCGTCGCCTTTTCTCTATGGGCAGAAGGAGGCGTTTTAAGAGTAAAAGGAGATATCACTAGCGCGATTGCAAAATTCAATGAATCTATGGAGATTTTTAGTTCAATAAGGTTCAAATCAGGCATTGGTTATGCTTTATGCGGCTTGGGTGGCGCTAAAAGGATGGCAGGCAACAATGCCGAGTCAATGGATAATTATAAAAAGGCAAATAAGATATTTACTGAACTAAATGATAAATTTGGTATTGCTTATTCTTTCTGTGGCATTGGAAATGCTTATAGAATGAAAAACGATTTCGATATCGCTATGGATTTTTTTCTCAAAGCCTCATCTTTATATAAAGAGTTTAATGATATTGTCAGTCATTCATATACCCTTTGGAGCATAGCAAATGTATTGAAAATGAAAGGGATTTTTCTTGATGCAATTAATTATCTAAACATAGCACTCAAAAATTTTAAAAAGACCAAAGACAATCGTGGAATTGCATACTGTATGCTTACTCGTGGAGAGATTGATCTCATAGAGGGAAAATATAAACAGGCTGAAAAATTATTTAATCTGGCTCTTGAAATAACCGAGTCATTTAATTTTGCACTGGAAAAATGTCATGCAAAGTCATTACTCGGCTTTCTTAAGTTTAAAGATAGTTCAGATATTGTAAAATCTAATATAAAATGCTATGAAAAAATTGGCGTTAAAGTATATCCTAAAGAAATACCATACAACATGCCATGAATATAATCACTATCCCAAATTCTCTTACCCTTTCACGAATTATTTTAATACCAATATTTGTAACCACTTTGATATATAAAAGATATGAGTATTCTTTGATACTTTTTATTATTGCCGCTGTTACCGACTTGCTCGATGGGTTTCTTGCCCGGACAATTAATCAAAGGACTCAACTTGGAGCATTTCTCGATCCTCTTGCAGACAAGTTTTTGCTCTTAACATCTTTTATTTTATTCGCACTTTATGATTGGCTTCCAATCTGGATTACTATAACTGTTATAGCAAGAGATTTTATAGTTGTTATTGGATGGTTTATGCTCTTTATTTTTGTTCATCAAAAAAAAGTTGAGCCATCAATTATTGGGAAATTAGCAAACGCTTTTCAGGCTATATTGATTGCATATATACTCGTTTCGATTAATTTTGAAATAGATGATATATTGATTAAGAAAATAATACTGATGTTAACCGCTCTTTTTACTATTATATCAGGCTTTCAGTATGTTTACAGAGGTTATAAACAATTTTATGAGAGATAATCAGGGCATAGTTATAGAATCTGTAGTAAAGGGAAGTATTTCTGAAAAGTTGGGCTTTCAAAAAAATGACAAGATCATATCTGCAAATGGTAAATCATTAAACGATATTATAGATCTTATCTTTCATGCTAATGAATTAGGCTCAATATTAGTTGTCAGAAGAGACAAAGAAAATCTCGCCATAAAAATCCCTGATAATATTTCAGGATTAAGTAAGCTTGGCATTACTTTCAAGCCTTTCAAGATAAAGACATGCAGAAATAAGTGCATCTTTTGCTTTGTTTCACAACTTCCAAAGGGCTTAAGAAAATCTCTCTATGTCAAAGATGAAGATTATAGAATGTCATTTCTCCATGGTAATTTTATTACTTTAACTAATCTTTCTGCTGAAGATAAAAAAAGAATTGTTGAACAGAGGCTAAGCCCATTATACATATCTGTTCATTGTTCAGACACTGAAATAAGAAATAAAATGCTTGGCAATCCTAATGCTAATAATATTTTAAAAGAGATCAGTTTTTTTGCTGAAAATAGGATACAAATGCACACACAGATAGTCTTATGCCCTGGATATAATGACGGCAGACATCTTGCCCTAACAATCACAAGCCTTTACAAGTTTTATCCTTATGTAATGTCAATAGCAGTGGTGCCAGTTGGGTTGACAATGCATAGAAAAAAAGAATTAACACCAGTGAAAAAAGAAGACGCCATTAATGCAATCGAAATAATAGAAAAATTTCAGTCCCGATTTAGGAGAAAACATGGAGAAAGCATTGTTTTTGCTTCTGATGAGATGTATTTAAAAGCTGAAAAAAATATACCACCTTTTAAATTTTATGATGATTTCCCTCAGATAGAAAACGGTGTGGGTATGATATCACAGTTTGTTCACCAGGCAAAAAAGATTAATATAAAAGATGCAAATCATAATAAAGGCTTGAGATTTTTAACCTTTACAGGGGCATCTTTTTATCCCTACCTCTCTGATTTTGCTAAAAAACTCAGAAAATATGGGATAGATATAAATATCGTTAAAATAGAAAATTGTTTTTTTGGTAATACTGTTACAGTAGCTGGACTCCTAACAGGAAGGGATATAATCAAAGCCTTCTCAGATATTGCAAAAAAAGATGATGTGCTCCTTGTGCCTGATGTTACATTAAAAGATGGTGAAAAAATTTTTCTCGACGATGTTTCTATAGATGATGTGGAGGAAATGCTTGATCTTAAAGTATTCGTAATAGAATCAACCCCTCAGGCTTTAATTAAAGTAATAGATAATATGCAGAAAACTTAAGTAATAGATTTTATTACTATCATTTTTACTTATGCCCCCATCAGTAAGTTCGAGCTCTTTTACCATGTAAGTTTTCCTTACCGTTGTTTTGTTCAATATTGCGCTATGCGCTTATTCTTTTAATTTATTATTTTCAATGACTTATATACAATAAATTCTAATGGCGGTCATTAGAAATATTTGCCTAATGACAATTCTGGGTTCATTCTCCCCACACCTCTGCAATCTTTGCCTTTATCTTGCCTTCAAAGTGCAAATAAATTATTTGTTATATTCTTTCTTATAATATTATTAAAAAAAATTATTTGTATTTAAACTCAAAATGGATTTTACTATAAGTAATCCAGCTTGCTGGAGGTGGATGGTCCGCATGGGCCAGCGTGGAGAGCCGGTGAAAGCCGGCTTTTTCATTTTATAAACACCAGACCGTAACCATCCACACATCCGTCGCTCTCACGACAATCCAATTTCCGCTTGGCTGCTTCAACAATCTTTAACCAGAATACACTTTCATCCGGCTCTCTAATAATGTTTTTTTGAATAAGAGTATACTTCTTAAGAGGGTTTGCAAGAATATCTGCCAATTGGAGTCCGACAACATTTTTCTCCTTAGGTTTGATTTTTATCTCCTTGGAAGTAATATATTGCTGAAAAAACTTCTGTGACTTAAATCTTGTGCCTTTTTCATAAATAGTTGCATAAGCTTTTTTAAGCTCAAAATCCTCCCCTTTCCCACGACTTTCTGCCAACATATCGCCTCTTGCCTTACGCTTTTTCAGAAAATAGCAATACCTTTCCAACATATTAGCAAGACAGTAATGATAAGGGTGCCATGCTACAGTTCCATAATTTTCTACATGATTCTTTTTATCTATAACTACATTGATAATGGCATATTCAGCGTTAGCAACTATATCAAGAAGTCCTGCATCAAAGCGGTCGGACACCTCTTTATTCTGCAGAACATGAAAATGGCCTTGTCGCTGGATAATCTCCTTTGCATGGAGGATGACATTTTCGTCTGGGTCGAAGAAATCACGCTTAAACGCTTCAAAAACAGGAACAAGTTCATTCCTGTAATAATCCAGCTTTATTATACAACCGGTAAGGCCAAGGTAACGCTTATCGCCTCTTTCAAGTTGCGGATAGCTATCTATTGAGGTTTCAAAGACCTTTTTATCCTGTGATAAGAGGACAAAGGGTTTCCGTTCCTTTCTGCCATAAGTGTGATCACCTGATTCATCAATGTAAAGTCTGTAGGTAGGGCGCATATTTATAGTTATTCTAAGCCTCCATACTTAGCCTTTTCCTCCGCTGCTATAAGCAGTTCAGTTTTATCGTCAGCAAGAGATTCGTCTCCCCACATCTCTGCAATCTTTGCCTTTATCTTGCCTTCAAAAATCTCAATAAGTTTTTTATTCGCCTCAATAAGCTTTTGCTCTTCTTCAATCTGTGCGACGATTTGTTTTTGGACTTCAAGAGGAGGGAGGGGGATTTTTATAGTCTTAATGATTGGAATATTCAAGCCGCTCCTTTGATTATCACCTGTGATTTTTCGTATTTCCTGATACATAGACTTCAATTGATGATATATAAATTCTGATACAAGAATATTTTTATTTTTTGGGTCAATAGATACTAAAGATTGATTACATGTGGACTTCTCCATCCTTAACAAAGCTACCGTACCACGAGTCTTTCCCTGACCATTTAGAGCGATAAGAACAGAATCCTTAGGCAGAAATTTAGCGTTTGAGTTTTCTACGCCTTTTTTAGTAATCCGACCTTCGCAATTAAAGATTTCCCCTTTATGAATATCACCAGATACTAACCAAGATATAGTTCCATTCTCGTAATATTCTTTTACCGAAGATGTTGGCGTGCCGCCTGTCATAAGATTACACACCTCTCCCAACTCCACCATCGGCCAACTCTCATCAATCTTTATTTTTGGCTTATAGTTCTCAACTACCTGCCGTGCGCCGTCTATGATTCTTTGATATCCTGCTATCTCGGCGACAATCTCCTGCTGGACGGAAAGAGGAGGGAGGGGGATTTTGAGTTTCTCTATCTGTGAACGGTTAATAGATTCAAAAGTGCTTCCACTACCGTAATTTTTGATTATATTCTGACTTTCACGGAGCACATAAAAAAGAAATAAAAAATTTAATTTGTTAAGTGGTCTAATAGCCGCGAGACCTCTCCCTATACAGATTTTAGAAGGCGAAATATTTACAGGGCCAACAGGTGCCCTGACAGACATCAATATGTCGCTTTTTTCAGCTATCTTTGTAACTTGAGTAGTCCAAGTTGTAGTAGCTTTAAGATAGATGTCTCCAAAGTCTGCTTTGCCTTGATAAAATGGAGTTCCTTCAGCAATATTATTGTAGTGTTTGCCTTCTGGTGATTGACCTGAAATTACTTCTGCCACCTCCATCAACTCCACCATTGGCCAGTCTTTATGAACATGGACAATGCGCTCTCTGTATCTATCGCCTGTGAGGTTGTAGTCGCCGATTGCTGCAATCTTGGCTTTTTGAATGAGGTGAAACAAACCCCCTAAATCCCCCTTATCAGGGGGACTTGACAGTTCCTCCCCTGACAAGGGGAGGTTAGGAGGGGTTTGTGGTGACAAGGGGAGGTTAGGAGGGGTTATTTTTTTTATCAAATCCTCATATACTCCCTCAATATTATTCAAAACATCATCATTTGTATATCTGACAACATTCAATCCATATTTTTGCAGTATTTCTGTCCTTATATCATCATACTCTTGTCTTTCACTATGGCTATCCCCATCAATTTCAATAACCAGTTTTAGTTTTGAGCAGTAAAAATCAACTATGAAATTATCAATAGGCTTCTGCCTGATAAACTTATAGTTTTCAAATTGTTTACGCCTTAAAATATCATTCCAGATTTTATTCTCAGCTTTTGTGGGATTTTTTCTATTTAACTTTGCGATCTCAGTGAGTTTCCGATTATATGGAATAAACGGTTCATACTCACTTCCAACTTCCTCCCCTGATAAAGTTAGAGGGGGCTTGCTGTCTGTTTGTAAAAGTTTCTGATACGCCTTCAATATCTTCAACGCATCAGGCAAATCATTCTTATCGCTCTCCCTTCTCTGCGCTCCCAAGTCGAAGCCGTCATTTTTTATCTTCACAAACAGAATATTATCAGTCTTTTTCGCAAGAGTCCTATCCATAAGGAGAATGCTGGTCTTAACGCCCGAATAAGGGTTAAACACTCCGGCGGGCAGGGAAACGACCGCATAAAGATAGTTATTTTCAACAAGCGTCTTACGCAAGGCTTTGTAAGCATTGCCCGATTGAAAGATTATTCCCTCAGGCACGATCACACCGGCACGTCCATCTGTAGCAAGATGCTCCATGATGTAGTCAACAAATAGGACTTCGGAGCGGTTAGCCTGAATAGAAAATCTCTTGTGAGGGCGTATGCCGCCTTTGGGCGTCATGAATGGAGGATTTGCAAGGATTACATCAAAGGTATCGTTCCATCTCTCATCGCTCGTGAGGCTGTCATATTCATAAATCTTTGGATTTTGAAAGCCATGCAGATACATGTTCACCAGAGAAAGCCGCACCATATCCGGCGAAATGTCATAACCGACAACATTATTCATAAGGCGGGCTTTTTCATCAGGCGTGAGGCTAACCCCTCCTAACCTCCCCTTGTCAGGGGAGGAACTGTCAAATCCCCCTGATAAGGGGGATTTAGGGGGGGTTGCTAAAAAAGATTCATGGGGTCTTGTTAAAGAATTGAGAATATGCTTGTATGCCGAAATCAAAAAGCCTGCTGTGCCGCAGGCGGGGTCAAGAATTGTCTCGGTCTTTTTAGGCGCAATAACCTCAACGATAAAGTCTATGATGTGGCGCGGGGTGCGGAGAGAGCCTGCATCGCCCTGCACACCAAGGACAGAAAGAAGATATTCAAATGCGTCTCCGAGTCTTTCGCTGTGGTCGTATTTAAAAGCATTTATCTCTTTGAGAAAGCTCTTGAGAGTTTCAGGGTCGCGGTAAGGCAGAAAAGCGTTTTTGAATATGTCTCTGAAAAGCTGCGGGATATATTTATTCTGATTCATCTTTGTGATGGCTTCGCCATAAAGATTTATCAGTTCATAGCCGCCGATTTTAGGGTCAAAGATATTTGACCACGAATATTTAGCAAACTCTCCTTTAAAGAATGATGCCTTACCTCCAAACTCCTCTGCCTCTTTATCCATGTCATCCATGAACTTGTAAATCAAGGCAATAGTAATTTGCTCCACCTGCGATTTCGGGTCAGGCACTTTGCCCACGAGGATGTCGCGGGCATTGTCTATTCGTTTGCGTGTATCAAGATCAAGCATTCTAATAACACTCCTACATATAAGTATTCAACTTCACATAGTCCTTGACATATTCTGGGATTACATCCCGCCAGCCGTTAAGCGCCTTGAAATCAGACAGTGAGACTTTAGGATTGGTGGCGAATCTGCTATATTCCTTCGATTCAACAATATTGCGAATTTCGTTGTCCGTGATATATGCCTTCAGGAAGAGACGTATAGGCTGGATATGCTTGTTATCGGGCTTATATACGGCGACGAACTTTGATATTTCATCTTCAAGGAGTTCGTCTTTTGTCTTGAAATGTCCTATTGCACCGAATATATTTTCAATAATCTCTCTGATGCTCAAGCGTCGGTCAAGCTTCAGAGCCTTTCTAAGCTTTTCAAGGTTAAAATATTCCTCAGGCTTGTCAAATATCTCGCTTCTTACATATTCTTCAACAGCATCTATATTGCCATGCTCAAAATTTGATTTAATGAATTCATTGTCCTTTACAGTTTCTTCAAACCGCTCAAATAGCTTTCTGTCAATCTTCATGCCTTCAACGCCGATTGACGTTTCTCTGAGGCTTTTAAGAGGGTCGGGGTTATAATTCTCATAATCTTCCGCAACTACCAGGGTCCGCTCATAATCAATAATAGCCTTCTGTTTGTTCACCGCCGGAAGCTTTATTACTTCGTCATAATTGAACTTTTCCTCAAAGTATTCGCAGTTGGCGAAGAAGTCAAAGAGCTTGAATTTATCTTTAACTGCCTTCATTGTTTCATCGTCTGGATTGCCCCTTGACTTATGCTCAAAGACATATTTCCTCGTGCCCCTGCCTTTTATCTGCACAAAGTCTGTCGGAGAAAAAATTGGCCTCATCATGCAGAGATTGAGTATGTCCTGACAATCATAGCCTGTGGTCATCATGCCTACTGTAACGCATACCCTTGTTTTGCTTGAACGGTATCCTTCAAGGAATTCTGTCCTACCGCTCAGATTATTATTTTTGTCCGAGAAGTTTATGGTCATCTGCTGAGCGTCGGCAATGCTCGATGTTACCTGAACCGCAAAGTCGGATTTATATTTATCAGGGAAATATCTATCAGCATATTCGTTGAGAAACTGGGCTATCCTTGCAGCATGATTCTGGCTGACACAAAAGACAATGGTTTTGCCGATTTCTCCTGTCAAAGGGTCTCTGAATGCATGTTCCATAAAGGTCTTGCAAAAAATCCTGTTCGTCTCATCAGAGAAAAAGCTGCGCTCAAAGTCTTTATGGAAAAATAAAAGCTCATCCTGCCTGCCTTCTTCGTTTTCTATCATGACCGAATACCCTTTGTCAGAAAGCAGTTTCGTTGTTATTTCGGTCCTTGCGTCAACTACAACCGGATTAACGAGATAGCTACCCTTAACGCCGTCAATAAGGCTGTAGCGAAAGGTTGGATTGCCGCTTTCGCATCCGAATGTCTTATAAGTATCCAGAAGCTGCCTTCTCTCCCATTCTCGGGGGTCGTTGCGGCTGAGGTTCTCTGAATCAATCTTTTTCAGATAATCTTTAGGCGTTGCAGTAAGTCCGAGCTTATAGCCCACAAAGTATTCAAAGACGGCGCGGCTGTTGCCGCCGATAGAGCGATGCGCTTCGTCTGAAATGAGTAGGTCAAAATCTGTTGGAGAAAAAAGATTTCGATATTTGTTGTTAAATGAAAGGCTCTGGACTGTTGATACAACTATCTCCGCTTTTTTCCAATCATCTCGGCTTTCTTTATAGATGACGGCTTTATAGTCGTTTCTCAGATACTTTACAAAGCTCTTCCATGCCTGATCTTCAAGCTCCAGACGGTCAACAAGGAATAAAACCCTCGCTGCATTCCTTGTTCTTAAAAACAGCTTGATAATTGCCGCAGCCACAAGGGTTTTTCCTGTGCCTGTCGCCATTTCAAAGAGGAATCTGTCATTTCCCTGCCTTGCCGATTCCTGCAATGCCTTTATTGCCCTGAGTTGATACGGGCGTAAGAATTTTAGGTCATTATCTCTGATGAATTCATGCCGGGCAGCAGGGTCTTCCCATCGCGGGTCTTTATCATAATAAGGATTCTGTGTGCAGACTATATAATCTTCTCCAACATTTTCATTGGCAAGGATTTGAGAATTAGGCTCAAAAGTTTTAACATGGCTCAAAGATTCAAGAGTAGGGAAAGAGGTGATAATGCGGGGATTGCCCCGCTCCAGATCCCAAAAATAATGCAGATTGCCGTTTGAAAGGATAACGAACCTGACATTTTGAGACTTAGCGTATTTCCGCGACTGCTCTTTGCCTGTTAGCGGGTTTTTGTCTTCCGACTTCGCCTCAAGCACGGCAATGGGAAAGCCCCTGTCATCAAGCAGGAGAAAATCAATATAGCCTTTTGTCGTTTTTTCAAAATCTTCGCCGAAAGCGTCAATCTGACTATAGTTTATTTTGGCATTAACCTCAAGAGCAATATTAGCCCTGCCGCTTTCATTATCAAAAAAACGCCAGCCTCCTTCTTCGAGGAGTTTATTAATCTTTATCCGTGCTTTGGCTTCTTTTTGCATTATTGCTATCTATTTTTCGATTATTTTCGGCTCTTTTAAATTTCATGTGGGTAACACACATAAGGAGCGAAAAATAGACATAGAAACATGAACTCGTTGATTTATCTGTCATTTCGAAAACCCAAAGGGGTTGAGAAATCTTTTATGGAAAACAGCAAGATTCCTCTCTTAAACAAGATTGAGTATTGTCAAAAGTTTTTTTAAGCAAAAAGCTTATAACCCTTGTCCCTCAAAGTGTCGCTTTAAGTAAACTTCCCTCCCCTTCTTGTCATTCCCCAACCCCTGATCAAGTCAGAGGGCAAGCTTAATCGGGGAATGACAGTCCAGTGAAATCGTAGTTTTTAGACAAGCTCAGTGTGCCCCTCTTTGCCAAAGAGGGGCACACACCCCTTAATCCCCTCTTGATAGAGGGGAATATACCCCCTTTCCCCTTTTAATAGAGGGTAACACATACCTCCCTTTGGCAAAGGGAGGTTAGGAGGGATTTTATATAATTAATGTCTTCATACTTATGCCCCCATTAGTAAATAGTATCTGTGTATAAAGTCCGTATTTGTCATTGTTCGGCTTGACCGGACAATCCAGACGCCGTCTCCACAAAAATAAACCAGGGCAAGGGTGAGGGGTATTTTATAGTTTATAAACAGACCCTATTTACCCGCTCAATCCGAGAAAGAGCCGTTTATTATTATCTCATACTTCATCATTGACTGTCTTACTAAGAATTATCGTCAGCATTTGCAAAGGCGCAGATAGCCTTGAGATATTCATCCCGCCAGTTTGATTTGAACTCCATATTTTGCGATTCAGCCGATTTTAAAGCCATGTTTCATTTCCCTTTTCTCAAAAAACCTCTTTGCCTTCGAGATGTTTCAAAACAACCGTTTTGACTTTTTTTGCTAAATCAATAGCCTCATGCGCGTCTTCACAACTTACATCTTAGCGTCTTTCATAGAGCACCTTCCCTTTGTGCGCTGCCGGATAAATAATAGTGCCTATAATGTCTTTAAAACGTTCAAATTCCTCCGGTGTCTTTACAATTATATCCTTTGGAATACCTATCCCTTTAAGCGCCTTTCTCAGACTCACCGCTCTTTTGTGCGGTTTTTCTTCAGTATTCATAATTACCATCAAATCTATGTCACTATCAGCAGTAGGCTGACCATAAGCATATGAGCCGAAAAGGATTATCTTTTCAGGATTGAAATTTTCAATAATTCTCCTGACAGCTTCCTTCAAATAAACTTCCATATCCATCTGCATCCTCCTTTATTTTGCAATTCAAGCGATTTAAAAGTCATATTTCCTTTCCCTTTTCTCATTGGCCGCTTTGCCCTTTTTCTCCTGCTGTTGTCATCTTTCTCGTCCTGTAAATCCTCCTTGCCTCATGCTGCAAGTTTATCAATATATTTATCACGTTTGCTCCATGCTATTGGTTCTATTTCATAGGCATTCAAGGCATGCACTGTATCAGGCGAAATCTCCTTGTCCTGATCGTTCAGCACGGCTATGGCAACAGCATTTTCCGACCTTACTTTTCTGGCATCATCCCATGAAAAAATCATAGCTGAGACATTGTTTTTTGTCGGATTGTTGATAGTTCTTAATACTCTTTCAGGCTCTTTCTTTGAAGGTGGAATTACAAAATCAAAATGATGATTGAAACCGCTCTTGCCGATAAAATTAATATCCTTTGTAAACCTAATATCATGTAGCAATAGGAATTTTTCTACATCCTCCTTGAAAAAGCTTGAAACTTTTGGAGGGGCTAAAACAAAAAGGTCATTTATCGCAAGCATCGCTTGCAAGAGATTATGTTTTTTTTGTGCAAAATTGTCAGGCCGGGCTTCCACCTCAAGGCTGTCTCCTCTAAGATTTACTCCAAATCCATTCAAAATAGCCTTGAGTTCATTCTTCCTGCGTTCGGTATTGAATTCCATCCCGCTCATCTCTAAATCACGGATTGTATAGCTGTCATCTGTCAACAGCAGACCGGATGGAGTAGCTTTAACATATATCTGCAAATAGTCGTTATGCCTATCAACAAATGGGGTAGTAAGCTCACAGACATCGCCGATTGCCCTTGGCTTAATTTTTTCCTTAAGCCAAGTTGCATATAGATTAACAAGCTGATAACAATCCAATGCGCTCATATAAATAAACTCCTTTCTATATTCGGCATTTCCTGAACATTACAATACCGTAAAAATCTTTCCATAACGACATAAAGGTCAGCATCAGGATTTATTAAGTCGTCTGGTGCCGGAATAGCCCACTTATCAGCAAAACCCTCAACATAAATATGCAGGTGAGGGCATGGGATTTCAATCCCGTTATATGGGGCAAGAAAATTCAGAGGAACCATATCAACCGCCGGATTGGGATGAGGCGAACCGCCAACATCAAGTCGTCTCAAAATTTCAACCTGTCTTGCACGCTTCTGATAAGTGCATTTAGAAACTTCAATACTACCTCTTGTAATATTGAACAAGAAAACTTCCCTGCCGTCCAATGATACAAACTCTGCAAGCAATTTTTCTCCAGAATGAGGGAAAATCATGCCATTGCTTGACTTAGGCTTCTTAGACATTGCAAATAAAGCGTCTGCTTCAGATTGAGTTAGCATCTATTTTTCCCTTTTCTTCTTTACCAAATAGTCGAGACAATGCCAGAAAGGGAAATTGCCTCATCCTTTGTGATCAATGCCGCATCATAATGCAAGGCTGTTGCAGCTATAAGTCTATCGTGCATCTCCAGATCAGCTTCAATTTTATCAGCAATTCTCAATATCTCCGCATTCAAGGAAGCAACTTCAAAGTTTCCGCTATCTTCAATTCGCTTGAGAGTCTCTTGAAATGAAAGAGTAATTTTGCCCTTTTTTGCTATGAACATTATCTCAGCCAGAACAACGGCAGGAACAATCACAGTTCCTTCGCTCTCAGATGAATGAAAAGCTTTGAGTGCATTACTGCTCAGCCTGTTATCGTCTGTAAAATACCAGACAAGCGAATGAGTATCGGTGACATAATCCATTATATCCCCCTATTTTTTTCGTAAGGGAAGAGCGATTTCTTGGCCTCGGCAAACATAGAATCGTCAATCAGGCTGCCTTTCCATATCCCTTTCAAGGAAACCTTTTTGCCTGTCTTTTTTGCGCCCGATGTTATCTCGACTGCCAGCAGATGGATAATCTTATACATATTCGCCAATTTGTCTTCAGGGATTTTTTCTATCTCTTGCAATATCTTTTCTTTATAACTCGTCTGCATATCAACCTCCTTATTTATTATCCCATAATTTTTGATTGAATGCTTTATTGTAAACCTCAATGCTGCCTCTTGTTATATTGGGAAAGAAATCTTCTCTGCCGTCAAATGATACAAACTCTGCAAGCAATAGCATGAGTGAAAATCATGCTATTGCTTGACTTAGGCTTCTTAGACATTGCAAATAAAGCGTCTGCTTCAGATTGAGTGAGCATAATTAATCCCTCTCATCATAATTTTTAAAATAGCCCTGCCTCATCTTTTGTATTACTTTCATGGATCTTTTTAGCATGCTGCGAATCTTGCTCATTATTAAAAAACTGCTTAATCGCTTCTATAAAAGCAGGAACATATCCTGGATAAAAATCACAAACCTTTTTTGCAATATATCTCGCAACCTGCCCTTTTTGTGTATCCTTTAATGGTTTTATGGTTTTTAGAGCCTCGTTCCTAAACTCATCATACTTACATTCAATACTATTCTCATTACAATATTTTTCCAGATCCTTTTTTATTGCGGTTTCAAAATCATTTTCCAAGACAATCAAAAGTTGTTCATAAATTCCTTTTCTATTTGTTTTTATCTCTTTATAAATAACACAATCGGTGAGGAAGTCGGTATTATCGCAGTTAAAGCATGAAGCAAGATTTTCATTTGATTTCTTTTTTTCTGGAGAGTTGTCGTTATCAAAAACTATCAAAAGTGGCAAACCGAAACTCTTAAATAGTCTCCAATATTTTGGTATTTGATTCTTTCCGCCGACACCGATAATTGATATGCCGCTGTAATCGCATCTGACGCCAGCTTTTTCTAAATGGGTAGGAATTGCCATTTCCTCAGTTTCACCTTCTACTAAAATCAGGAATTTAGAGAAGAATGCTTCGTTAAGGCGATAATTAGATGTGGTTGAATAAAATTCAGATATGTTTCCAGCAGAAGTCCTGTCTTTTGGGACACTAGTGTTTTGGCAAAAATCAACTAAGTCTTCTTTTTTTACAATCTTCACTTTCGTTCCCTGACTACTACATTTTGATACTAATCCGATTTGATAAAATTCTTCCGTATTAATAAACGATGCCGAATGTGTTGTAATTATTATTTGGATATTTGAGTCTTTAACTATTTCTTTGAAAACAGAATATAGGTGTCTTCTGGCTTGAGGATGAAGATAAATTTCAGGTTCTTCTATAGCTAAAATACCCTGTGCTTCTTTCTTGAAATTTTTTGCATAGCTCCTTATTAATGCAAACAATATCAGATTTTTATTCCCGTCCCCCAACTCTTCAATGGCAATATCATAGTTATCATTTATAGATGTATCATTGGCCAGAATATTAATGCTCTTAAAATAGTTCAGTGGCGTGAATGCTTTAAAATCAATTTTGAGCTTGTAGGGAGAGTCTGACTGGAGCTCTTCAAAAAATCTAATAAAATCCTCTTTAAACTCCTTAAATTCATTTAAGCTATCAAATATTTCAATGATTTTATTAAACTGATTTTCTATCTCGGTTTTCTTGCATGAGGCTTTTTCATTAAAGCTCTTGGCAATCTTGCCCATCAATTCCCATCTATTGAATTGCAGATTTTTTTCAATAGACCTATTAGCAGGGAGATAAGTGCAGGGGAAATCTTCTTTGACATTACCTTTTGAACTATAAATCTTATTGCCATACTCATCATAATATTCAGGCCACGCCTCATTACTATTAAATAAAACCTTTCTGCCAGTATCAAACCTGATTTCAATTTTAATGGTATTGCTACGGTCTTTCATGTAAAAATCATTTAATTCCGCATTTTCACCCTTAAACCATTGGTCGCCCAGAATATTATTAATCGCTCTCAGAATGTTAGATTTGCCTGCATTGTTAGTGCCAACAAGGGTTAATATGCCGCTTTTTGGAAATTCAAGTTCTAAATCCTTTATCGACCTGAAATTTTCTATATGCATTTGTGATATTTTCATGTTTACTCTTCTCCCCACACTTCCGCAATAATTTTTTCAATCCGCCTTTCAGCCTCTTGATGTAAAAGCCGCACGCCTTCTAATGCTTCCATTTCCTTATCTAGTTTGGCAGCGATTTCTTGTTGAACGGACAGAAGGGGGAGGGGATATGGAAAGTCCATTAAAAATTTTTCCGGAACTCGTTTATGCCCAGATGCACCAGTCATATATTTTGCTGCCTCTTCTCTGAAATATTTAGTCCGTAAAAAATAATAAATATATTTCGGTATTGCCTTGCCTGCTTTGGTTCTAAAAACATGCAGTTCTGTAGTGCCAAACCCAATACCATTTGATAAGTTTCTTGCAATAGCGATCTTGCCGTTTTCCATGCACGGTGTTATTTTGGCAAACAGCACATCATTTTCAGCAAAAAAAGTATATCCTTTTTTCACATCTTTTAAGGGTTTTTCTGTAATTATTTTGATAGAGCCAGAAAACTCATCAATTGCCTCCATTGGCACAAAGCTGACTAAAAAGTCATCATTTAATCCTAAGTAGTTTCTTGGCGGATTAAGTTCAGCAAACACGCTTATATGAACCTTTGAGAAATGTTCAAAAGTATCAAATGGGATCTCCCAACTCTCCTCAATCCTCTTTGCAGCCTCTATTATCGCCTTCTGCTTTTCTATTTTTGCAACGATTTCTCTTTGGGTTTCTAAAGAGGGTAGCGGAATTCTTATATTTAGAAAATCATTAGGACGAATTGCTGCATAGCTTGTAGCTCCTCTAACATAAGCACTAACCTGTTCTTCAATATTTTTGTTCGTTAAAACAAGGCTTAAGTATTCTGGCAACAATTCATTTTGATTGATGGAATAGACATAATAATGCGAACTAACAATAGCTCCATCGCATTCAGAGGGGATTACCCCGTAACCACCATTTTTAGCATCAATCTCAGCGACAAGCAGTTGATTTGCCTTGACGACTTGCTGTTTCTTTGTCTTTATATCTCTGCCGAAAATTGATTCTCTGAAAACACTGCCTTGTCCATGTAATTTGCAGGTAATAAGCTTATACTCTTTATCATCTTCAATTTCAATAAAGCCGTTTTGTAAGGTTATAAATCTGCCGAGTTCTACTTTTGGGTATTGATGTCCGCTTTTTAAGATAGTATTAAGAGCACTTAACTTCTCATTGCCTTGCAAAGTTCCTTCCGGCAGTTTATGTAAAAACTCCCTTGCAATGTCTATTTCAAGGGCATTTCGGGGGTCAAAGGAAGAAAGGGTTTTAAGGGCGTTGTTGGGTGAAGGATTGTTGGTTAATTGTTTGTAGCGTTCATCAAGAGAAATTTCCCCCTCACCCTGACCCTCTCCCGCAAGGGGAGAGGGAATGGAGGGAAAGGTCTTTCCCGCAGGAACAGAAGGTATATTAAACACTTCCTGCCATTTCTTTATCTGCTCATCTGTTAAACCGCTCCGATAGTTTTGCAGGTTAAAATGATATGTATGCGCCTTCTCAATCTCTTTGGCTATAGTGTTTTGCACCTGAGTTTCCAAAAGTTCATCGTATTGTGAAAGCTTTTCGTCAAATAGTTCTTTGCTGATTTTCTTTTTCTTTAAATCATGTTTTATCTTTTCAATAAACTTCTCACGCTTTGGCTTATCCTTTAAAACAAGCTTTTCTCTTGCATCTTTGCGTATCCGTTCTTTTACTCTTGGATCAAGGGTTTCAATCCAATGGCGCTGGATACAGAAGCTGTGGCGTGTATCCTCTGGTTTTGTGCCTTGCTTTACAGATTTCCATATCTCTAAAAGTTCCGGTATCTGGCTTCCCTCAATAGGCTGGCGGTTTGTGCCCATGCTAAAGCCGTCATTTTCAATCTTATAATACCAAATGAAATCTGTTGGCGTTCCTTTTTCAAAATAAAGGATTGATGTTTTTGGTCCCTGACCGTTTTTACTTACAAAAACCCCTTGCGGCAGACTTATTATTGCCTTTAGATTTGCCTCCTGCAAAAGCATCTGTCTTAATCTGCATGCGCTGTTTTGCCCCCATGTCAAAAACCCTTCTGATACAACAACGGCGCATCTTCCGCCCTTTTTGAGCAATTCAAACATGAGCTTTACGAAAAGTATGGTAGTCTCTTTTTCTCTTGAATATTCCTCCCATACATTTGGATATGCAGGCTGGTCGCATTCAGCGCCAAAAGGCGGATTGGCTATTACTACCGAGCAGCTCTCTTTATGGATTGGAGGGTCGTATAGCTTTAAAGAATCGCCTTGCTCTATATTATGAGGGTTCAGCCCCCTGATATACATATTGACGGCAGCCATTTTGCGTATCCTTCCCAAGTATTCAACGCCTGAAAGACCGCTCCTGTAGAAATGCTCTATTATGTCATCAGACGGCCACTCATCAGAATTTTCCGCCTTTGCAATTATGTAATCATAAGCGTCAAATAAAAAGCCCCCTGTGCCGCAGGCTGGGTCATGGATTACATCTGTAAAATCAGGGTCAACCATCGCAACCATCATCTTGCGAATATGCTCGGGTGTTCGGTAAAGTCCGATGTCTTTCGTTCCTCCTGTCTCTGAAAGGGCAGACTCTATGGCGTCACCAAGCAAGTCTGTCTTTAATACAACCTGCTCATCAAGCTCTGAAACAAGACTGATAACCTCACTCATCAAGCCGCCTTTTACATTATTGGTAAAACTTGAGTTAGCAAAAACCTCTTCGGTAAGGACAAGGTGATCCTGAAGCTTTATCGGCAGGTTGCCTTTAATGATTTTTCTTGCATGTGTGAGAATATTGGCATAAAAAGGGAATATATTCTTATTCAATTCCGCTAATGCTTGCTCTCCAGTCAAGCCGTTTAGATATGAGAATAAGAGGCGATAATCCTCTCCCTCAAAAAGCCTGCGGAGCGGCTTAAATGCTTCATCCTGTTTGAGCTTTACCTCAAATATTCTCAGGAGCAAAAGCTCAATAATATATTCAACCCTCTCAATAGGCGTGCCTGCCGGTCGCAGCTTATTATGCAGAGCCTTCAAGATTTTGTTGGTGCCGTTGTCGTGATAGTGGACTGTGCTTCTTGCCATTCTTTCTATATCCTCAACGATGATTGCAGGTCATTTATAACGGCTTTTAATCTGCCGTCAAATTTCATATTGATTTCATTATAATCGCCGCCGAAAAGCTTTACCCTGACAGGATTATCAAATATCTTTTCAGCCTCTACAGGCTCGCGCTTCTGAATATTTGCTATAAAATACTTTCTGAATTTATGCAGGATTCTGATTTGCTCATCGGTGAATGGATAAGTTTTTAGATAGCTTTCAAAGCCTCTTTCTATCCGCTGGGCAAGAGTTGGAATAGGTTTTATCTTTAATGCGTGAAGTATAAAATCCCAGATTGAGCCCTGCCTGAAATCGTAAATCTTTTGAAGTTGCCCTTCATCAAGATATACTTCTGGATTTTTCACCCAGTCTCTTAAAGTATCTAATTCATTGTCCTGCGGCTGATATTCAGGGTTTTCCTTCGCCTTGTTTTTGATATCTATTATCTCTGTTTTCTCTGTTCTTTCCAGTTCCTTTTCAAAAATATCCTGCGCCTTATCAATGGGTATATTGTCTATAACTCTGATTCTATCGCCATGCAGCCATACACGCTGAATCATGTGGGCGGGATCAGGGTTATCAATGAGAAAATATTGTCCTTTAGGGTCTTCGCCTTTTTGCCCTCCGCCGCCTCCGCCCTGAGAATCGGTTACCTCTTTAATATTCGGCTTCGGAGTCCCCTTGCCATTGTCCTCCATCGCATTGCAAAGCCCTGTAAAGTCCAAAACCTTGAAACTGAATTTACCTGTTTTTGGGTCAAGCCGTGTGCCTCTGCCGAGCATCTGGATATATTTGCCGACTGATTTTGTCAGGACACAAAAGGCAATATATCTTACGCATGGGATGTCAACACCCGTGCCCATTATATCAACGGATACCGCAACATAAGGCTTGCGTTTTGGGTCTTTAAACCATTTTTTAAGGGTTATATTAAGGTCGTTGTTCTCTGAAATAATAGCCTCCGCATATCGTGGGCTTAATTCATCTTCAGGTGTTTTAAAGGCTTTATTTACTGCCTTCGCAAGCATTGTGCAATGCGCCTGAGATGCGCCAAATAAAATAACCTTTTCGCCGTATTCAGTATTTTTTCTTATCTCCTCCGCAACTCTCAGGCAAGTCTCTTCTGTGATGTATTTTCTGTTAAGCTGTTCAAGCATCAACTTCTTTTCATTGTCCAACTCAATCTTAGAGCGGGTATCAGGGTCAAGGACATAGTTGAACTCAACACCTTCTGTTTTTGCAAGTTTGGTGAGTTCCGTTTCTACGGATAGAACTGAATACGGGGCAAGAAAGGCTTCAGCAATTCCACGGGAAAGGTCAAATTGATAATCAGACTCGCCTGTTTCACAGCCAAAGAGCTTGTAAGTATCAAGTATTGCAAGGTCTTCTTCTGATATGTCTTTGCCTTCTTTAGCTATCGCCTTTCTGGGTGTAGCAGTCAAGCCTATGCGGGGACAGAGGAAATGGTCAAATATCAGTTTCCTGTTTATATTAATAGAGCGGTGGCATTCATCAACTATCAGAAGGTCGTAAAAAGTAGAAGGTATATCCTGATAAATATTTTCAAGGGTATCTATGACTACGATGTGAATGCTGGCATGTTTATGCTGTCTAACATTGCTTGATGTAATGCGGACTGCTGAAAATTCATTGCTTATAAGGTGAAAACCATCGTTTAAAGACTGTTCTGCAAGCATGATTCTATCAACGACAAACAATACCCTTCGAGCCATATTGTGTTGTAAAAGCGCCTTAACAAAAGCAACCATTGTCCGTGTCTTGCCGAGTCCTGTTGCCATCTGAACAAGCATTCGTTGTTTGCTTTCACGATATTTGTTCAAAAGAGTTTCAATGCATTCAAGCTGGAAATACATCTCTTTACCGCACGACGGATTAAACCCTCCGGCTATACTTTTGTCTATAAGTATTTGACGCTCAAGGTTTTTATTTTTTTCCTGTTCAATCATAAGCATTATATCTTCAAGCGGCATGAAATCTGATGTAGAACGAAACTCTCCGCCATCCAATCCTTTCCATGCAGTGTCATAAAAGAGGATTCTTTCAGGAGAACAGGCATATAGAAAACGAGGCTTTAGGACAGCTGCATAAAGAGTACGAAGTTTTGTTAAGGCTTTTTTCTCGTCTTCAAGTTTATTTTCAAATACAGCTACTATATTTCCGCTTAAATCTGTGAGCGTAATATCAGGCTTGATGCTTTTTCTGCCGTCAAACATCTTTTGATGTTCCTGGCTTAAAGCATACTCCTGCTGATAAAGCAAGGTATCTCCCCGCTTCCAGCCAAGCTGCCGCAGCCTTTCAATTACTTTTAAATCTGTTGATGTCGCCTCGTTGGTTTTGGGCTTAGTTACCTTAATCATTCAGCATCCTTATAAACTCATCTTTAGTTAGCCCTGCCTGTTCCAATATAGCAAGCAGCGTTCCTCTGGGAATTTCGTTTCTGTCAGGAACTATGACAAGACGGGTCTTAATCTCATCTGTCTTTAAAAGAGCAAGATGGCTTCTTTTTCCTCTTTTTGGCGCATTTTGGAAGCCTATCCTCTGCAATATCCTTTATTACCTGCTTTAACGAGACTACAGGCAATTTAGGCATAGGTTATTTCAAGGTGAGAGGTGAATTTTTCTTTGCTCGTGAGGCTTTCTTCTATGTCTTCCATCATTCCGAGCGCCTCTGCGTTTTCAATATATAACTCAACAGCCTCCTTAAGGTTCGATGTTGCCTCAGATATACTGCCCCCACAGCTTGCCACCCCTAATTCAGAGCATTTAGAGACATATCCCTCTTTTTCTTTCCAGACCACTACAGTAAAATCAAAAGTTCTCATAACACACCCCCGCTTTAAGCTCAAAGCTTATGCTGTTATCCATTGTATTAAAAACAACTGTTTTGTTTCAATGTTATTTCTCATTCTTCCCCCCGCTTCCAACCAAGCTGCCGCAGCCTTTCAATTACTTTTAAATCTGTTGATGTCGCCTCATTGGTTTTGGGCATATCACCGATATTCCAATAAAGAATAACCATCTCCTGATTGATGGTAGCAGCAACCTTTTTCCTTGCCTGTTCAATAAGATGCGAGATTCTATAAAAAATATCTTTGCCTTTTTCAATCTTAGCCATCTATTTCTATTGTCCTCCCGCCTCATCCCGCTCTAAACGAGCCTTCGGCCAGCCTGTCTTCCGCAGGCCAGTTGGATCTGAACTCTATGTTTTGCGATTTAAGCGATTTTAAAGGCATATTTCATGTTCTTACAACCTATAAATTGTATATTCTTCTTAAAATGGATTTGATGGTTTCTGGCTCTGATTCAGCCAAAGCGCCCAATTTTCTGATGACATATTTCTTATCTATTGTTGCCTGTTTGCCAAGCCTGATATACGATTCTACAAGAAGACCGGAATTCTTCCACTCAATGATTTTATAATCGGTATCAGTTGCATATTCTTGTGCGGTTATTCTTGCAACGAGAATATCTTGATCGCCTGAATCATAGAGAACAATGGCGGGTCTTTTAGAAATTCCTTGCAAATCGGTATATGGGAAACCTATAAGAACAACATCGCCGAAGTTATAGGTTGTCATAGATGGCATCCTTTGCGTCATAGCCGCTCATGAATTCAGCCACAGTAAAATTGCGCCATGCCTCCTCCTCATCCTCCAAAAGCAGCATAACCCGTATCTTTGATTCTCCGGTCAGAATATTCTTGATTTTTTCAGGCACCGACAAATGCCCATCCGGCAATAACTCTGCCATATATTCATAAGCTCTCATATTTTGACTCCTTTAAAATCTCTGTTTACATTTTACCAATATCCGAAGCGCGATTTCAGCTTATAATTCCCTACTGCCTCATCCCGCTCTAAACGAGCCTTTGGCCGGTTGGATTTGAACTCCATATTTTGCGATTCAAGTGATTTTAAAGACTTAGTTCTTTTCTCTTTTCTCAAAAGCCTCGCTGCCTTCTTTCTTTTGCTTTGCTCATCTCTCTCCGCTCTGTAATTTTGCCTCAAAATCTGAGCCGGGAGTTCAGGGTTGTGTTGTCAATGGCAAAGGAATAAGTAATTAATCCTTCAAAATGGATACGCATCTACTGTCTCGTCTACCCTGTCTTTTTGAAGATTATAAATAAAACCAAAGTAATTACCTTTTAATGACTTAACAAATTTTTTTATGTAAGACTTATCAATATGTTCGTCATAGATTTTTTCCTTGTGACTTTTATGTAAGCCTTGTATTGCAACAGCAGAGTTTCTCTTTTGCTCATCATTAAGAGATAACGTCTTAATATAATTAATAATTTGTTCTATGTCGTCAGTATCGCCTTCCCTGCCTAATATCAATCTTTTTTGGCATTCAGTGAGATAATGCTTCGTCTTTATTTTCCGGATCTGACGAACAAATTTTATATCGCCTTTCTTGAGCAACTGCCTGATAGTATCAAATAGGATTAATTCCTGCCATTCATATAAGTTCTTCTTTTTATCACGCAGAAACTCGACTATTTTCTTTAAAATGAAATTTTTGTTATTTGTATCATACTGGGCTGCTGCTTGAAAGAACCAACAGAACTTACTCGTCATGTGCGGTCTGTTTTCCAGCATATTAAAGAAGTCTATGCAAATATTTTTAACAACTGCCTTCTCAACCATTTGAAATTTCATTAAATCAATAACGTGAGAAATACAAAAGTTCATATATCGCTCATTGAAGGCAATACTATCGTCTTTAGCAAGGTCGTAGATTTCAAATAAGCTATCATAGACAAGTCTTATTCCACCCTCCTTTTTAGACTTAAAAGCATTATCAATTAAATTTAGTGAGCTTTTTTTGGGGTCAATTACTTTTTTTAATGATTCTTTATCCTGTGTCTCATATATTTTTGTTTTCTTAGCGTTTAAATTTAATTTCAATTCTCTTAATTCTTTAACTAAATCAATCAGCGCAAGTTTCAAGTCATGCTTATTCTTAGCAAAAAGCCTTATATCATCCATATATCTGAAATATATTATTTTCCTATTCTCTCTCATTTTCTTATCAACAGGATAAAGATAAATATCTGCAAGTATTCTGGATGCGTCAGGTCCTTGTGGTAAAGAAAAATTCTTGATATTATCAGTTTGAGACCATTTGCAAAGTAAGTTATTTATTAAGAAATTTACCGCGTTAGAATAGCTGTCTGAAGTATTCAGCAATAAAAGGCGTTCCTTTAGCACATCATGGCAAATATGTTCAAAGAAAGATGCTATATCTGACGTTAAAAGATAATTATAGCTCTTGCAAAGTTGTATTGTTCTTTCTTCAAAGGCAAGCCAATGGTCAATATGCCTTTTTTGATCTTTTGAAAACTTATCCTTAAACTTATTAAAACTGTAACTAATATCCTTAGGAATCTTTCGATATACTTTAAAGCCTATATACTTAACAACACTTTGATAAACTACCAAATCTTTAAGAAGAGGGCGTGCACACGGCCTTAAAATAAAATTTGATTTGGGATAATCTATAAATAAAAGCTTTTGTGCATTGTATGTAGCTAACTCTGTTGAAATATCTTCAACGAAAAGTTTCTTTATCTCTGGTTTCTTGAAATCCTCAAACCTCAGCGGATCAATAATAAAATCATCTCCAGTTCGCTGATTCTTAATAACTTCATTTAATGCATTACCTATGTCTAATTCCTTTATCCAACTCATAGTATTTTCTGGCTATTTACCTACCTCCATCACAACCATCACTCATTCCCTCTGTGGTCAATGACTTTGACGGCAAAATTTTATTTTAGTCCGAATGTCGTCTTTAGAGCATCATCAATCATATGTATATCTGATAAGGCGCCGATAGTTCGTTCTATTTCAAGAAATCTTATGGTTGCCAGATTGTCTGTCATTATTATTGAATCCGTAAGTAATCCTGCTTTTTTGCCTTCGTCTGAATCCTTGTTTATACGAATACGGCTGGGATGTCCTTCGCGTAAAAGATTGCTCGTAATCATAGCAACAATCACCTGCTCCAAGCCTGTATTTAAGGCGTCAGATTGCACAACCAATGCAGGACGGCGTTTTGCAGTAATAAGATCGGAGTTCGGAAACAAGACCAATACAACTGTTCCCTTTTTATATTTTGTCATAAAGCTCCATCCCTTCTGCGTTCCAATCGTCTTCAAAAGACCGCAGTCTGTTCTTCAGGTCTTGAGCTTCTTCTTTAGTTATCCCCTTTGCCTGAAGGTCAATTGCTCCTGCTTCTTCTGAGTTTAAGAAGGTTATAATTATATCGCTTTCCTTCAAGTGAGGCTTTTCATATAATTCAATCTGTCCGTTTTTATAATGTCCTTTAACTGTTTTCAACATCTTTTGCCCTCCTTCCTATAGTTAATCCTCCAAATCTCCTTACCCTATCTCCCTTACCGTCATCACCTCATTCCCTCTGTGGTCAATGACTTTGACGGCGATGCGGTTTTCTTTGCCTAATTTAAAGGGCAAAGAGCGAGTGCTGGTGAGGAGTTCAAATTTCTCTTCGTTCTTCATATTCAATTATCCAGTCATCTGCTGTAATTTCTATTGACTCTAAAGCCTGAAAGCAAAAACTTTGAATACTTTTGGCAGACATATTAACTTCTATAAATGTATCATTTTTCAGTTTACGCACTGCCCGAAATCTATTTTTATCTCGTCCAATAAATCTTGGAAACTGTTGCATAATCTGCTCAAATTTATCAGGCTCTAAATCAGCAATTGTATTCATTGTTTGTTCAAGAACATCACGCCATGTTTGAACACTAAAGCTTTGCCCAAGAATCAATAATTTTTGGGGGCTCGTCCACGTAACATCGCCTTTATCTCTTTCAGTAGTAGTTTCATCCCCAAAATAATGCCAGATGGAGATGGCAATCTCTGAAAGGCGTTGAGAGCGTTCCTCTATGTCTTCCTTTTTCCACGAGGATTTATCTTTAAAATATTTGTTTATTTCAAGATGACTATTGCCTAATCGCTCTCGTTTGCTTTCAAAATCATCATTTGAAAGTTCAGGATTATATGCTGTTAAAGTGAGATTTCCGATAGTATGCAATAACAGTTCATGAGTTATCTCCCAGTCGTCACCCAAATTATTTTGCCAATACTCAGTTAAAGTTTGCGGCATTATATGCTCTATTGAAAGGCTTTCAAAAGAAACTTGCTCTTTATGTCCATAGTATTCTTCAAGTGATTCAAGGATTAATCTGGTCTTAATGGCACGGTCTCCAGCCCCATATAATTTTGCATCTATTAATCTTGCCTTGAATTCTGCATCTTTTGGATAGCCCTTTGTCTGAAGCTCTTTCTTTAGACCCTCCAATAATGTGTTGAATCTTATGTTTGTTATATTGCGATAAAGTATCGGGAAAATCTTGTTTAAGCCGTGTGTTGGGACATTGCATACAAAACGGCGGATCAAAAAGTTTTCTATTATTTGTAAGATATCAGCAAACTCCGCGGCAGAAATCTTACGCTGGCTGTAATCATCATAGCAGTTAAGCAGAAATGGATATGCTGTATTGACTTCAAAACGGTTAAGGCGAGTCAATAATTTACGGATTTCAATCTCAGCTTCTTTTTCAGGATATAGAAGTCTTTCATAGTAGCCGGAAAACTTTAACAAATCTTTGAGATAATCTATAGCATTTCCTTGTTTTACGATGTCTTTAAGTGAAAAATAAACATCTGTTTGCTTTACCACTTTGCCATCTCTCATGAGATAGTGGCGTATAAACTCTGTCAGATAATCGCCAAGCGACTCTTGCATAGACTTCCAATATCTTGAATAAATGCTTTCTTGTTCATCTACATGAATTCTCATAAAAAAGTAATTGCGAATCAAATCTGCCTGTGTAAGAGGTCTGCCTTTAGCATTGAGACTCTCAAAGACAAGATGAGGGTTATCATCAGGGTCAAGGACTATGCTTACTAAGGACAAATTGTTGGTAATAGTCTTCTTCAATATTTGAATGTTTATACTGGTCTGCCGGAATTTTTTTTCAAAAAACTGATAGGCGCTAAGTATTTGACCATCTAGCACTGGAGTATCAAAGGCGATAATACCACGGAATGAATCCCTATCAATTTGTGTTGGTTGGAATTTATAGTAATCAGAATCTTTTTTATATTGATTGACCAGCAAGGTATTGTGAATTTCTTCTGATAGTTCAGGTTGTCCTGATTGCTTTGCCTTGTCTCTTAAAAGGGCTAATAAGATAAAAATCGTGGTTAGACGCTGCTGCCCATCAATAAGCAGATATTTGGCCACACCTTCAGGAACTGAAATCGTAGGCATTGTGACTATAGAGCCGATAAAATGAGAGCGATTATCGCCTATTTCGGAGAGTTCAACAATATCATCCCACAATATCTTCCATTCTTCCTTTGTCCAACTATATGAGCGTTGAAAAAGAGGAACAACATACTGTTTTGTCCCTTCAATAATCGGCTGTAGTCTTGTTTCAGATGCTTTCATTGTTTGCAATCTCCCTCTGTGTCACGGAAGGCTGGAGACTTTCAATAACCTTTAAATCAGTATCTGTCGCCTCATTGGTTTTGGGCATGATTATTTGAATGCCTCGCCTTTTTGGAGCTTGTCTATAAGGAATTGAATATCGTATTCATTGAGTTTAGTCATCTTCCCATCTCTTTTATTTAACTTCTCTGTTATTTCTTCTCAAAATGTTCTTTTGCCCTCTTGTAAATCTCATCTACCGTCATTCCTTTAAATAATTCTTCCTGCAGTTTCAAGTAGTCTCTCTTTTCGTAGGTAATCTGAGACAGAAATCTCATAGCATCCACCTCGCCAAGAGTTTTAAATAAAATGCTTAATCCTTTCTTTCTGATTTCTAAATCGCTTGCCACTTCAGCCATTCTAATTCACCTCCCAATCTTCAATAAACCTTAAAGGGCTTATTATCTTAATACCTATTTTTAGCGCAGAAGCCTTTTTTATTAGTTTATCATCACAGGTTAAAAAATATTCAGCACCGCCTTTTAAAGCGCAGGCAAGATGTACAGCATCTCTTGGTTTTATGCCAATTGCTTCAAATTCTTTTGCTTTAACAGCAATAAACTCATCAGGAACTACCGTCTCATTTGCAAGGGAAGATGCCATTGCTATTTCTTGTCTCACATCATCATAAGGATTCAGGCTGTTTTCATAGTCAATAATAAAAGACCATAAAAGAGAATATTCTCCATTCTTTATCCTCTGCAGGACAGAAAAAATGGCTATCGTCTCAAGCTTTATTCTAACCTGTGCTTGATCATCAAACGGACGGTTATAAATATTTGTATCAAGATAAATTTTAGTCATATATCACTAATCCTTAACATTCCCTCTGCCTGAAAACTGAAATATCCATTCTTACCGAATAATTATGTGATTAATAACTTCTATCCCTACTATTTTACCAACTTCCACTAATCTTTGAGTTATAGCAATATCTTCTTTACTCGGCTTTGCCTTTCCAGCCCATATCAATTGAGGGTCAAGGTGCGGGTCATATTCATATTTTTTTGGCTTAGGCTTTGATGTATCGCAAGAGACAAGTCCAACAGGCACGGCATTTTTGCGCTTGTCCGCTTCATGCCGATAGGCTTCAATAGCATTATTGAGAGGATTTTTAGCCTTTCTCCCGCTTGCCATGCCCTCCCTCTTATATATTAAGAATTGTTATAATTATAGATTATTTTTCAGTGAAAATGAGTATTTTCAGCCAATCTGCTGAAAATACTCATTTTCACCCTAACCCTCTCCCCTGTCTGCGTGCCTATCTGCGTGCATCGCACAGGCAGGCACAAGGGGAGAGGGGACTTAATGGAGCGACTCTCCCGCAAGGGAAGAAGGAAGATTGGGGTATCCATCGCCTCGTTTGTTTTAGGCTTAGTTATTTTAATGCCTCAAATCCTTTTAAATAATCATCATAATCTATAGGAGATTCAACCCCGAATTCAGATAAAAGGTCTATTGTCTCACTTACCGAGAGTTCTAACTTCTCAGATAGGGTGCTTAATGACAGTTTACCCTCCCTGTAAAGTTTTATCATCAGAAATTCCCACCCATAATCTATCAACTCTCTTGCAACTGCAGATTTATCCTTATTTTCCATCCTGGACAATTCATTGATTCGTTTTATCTCTCTATCCTTCAGTCTTAAACTTATTACCGACATTTATTTGCCTCCTTTCAGCCTTTTCGCGGCATCATCTATTATTCTTTTACTGTATCGTCCATAAAAAGATAGTTTTTCAAGCTTTATCATTGCCATCTCTTTGTCAATTTTCCCATCCTCAGTGGTCTTTACTAAAAAATGGATTGCTGTTGCAAATTTAATATTTAATATTTTGCATGCCTTCATTGTCGGCAGGTCATCTACAGCAAGTGGCAATTGTTTCTTCAATGCCACGGCAATCGCCTCTGCCTCTCCTATATGAATTTTGAAATCTCTGCATAATTTACTGACAAATTGTTTGTCTGCTGTAACCACTTCAATTTTTCTGCTATTGAATAGGACCGAAATCAATTTGGCATCAAAGGTATCCTTAGCCGTACATTCAGCTTTCACCAATTTTGGAATTATTATTTGAGTATCTTCTGAAACAACCCCTAATAGTTCGGTCTTTGCCAGCAATATCAAGGTGGAAGAATCAAAAACTATCTTCATATGTTTACAATATACTACAAGTGTAATTGTTTAAGCAATATATTTTTCAAAAACAACATTAACTCCTGCACATCAACCGTTTTCCTTAAGGTGAGAAGGAGTTTAAGCATACTCCTGCTGATAAAGCAGAGTATCCCCCCTCGCTTCCAGCCAATCTGCTGAAAATACTCCCCCCTCACCCTAACCCTCTCCCCTGTCTGCGTGCCTGTCTGCAGGCATCGCACAGGCAGGCGCAAGGGAAGAAGGAGAGATTGGGGGTATCTGTCGCCTCGTTTGTTTTGGGCATAGTTACTCGTCTCCCCCTTCTTTTTTAAATCCTATTTTCCGCTTCTTATGTTCTAAGGTCGCATTTTGCAATCTTAAAAAATAAGTTCTTCGGGTGTAATCCGCCCTATAATTCATCTTCATTAACTCCAGCAATCTTCATTATTGACCGTAACATTCCAATCTTTAAATCTTTATTCCCATGAACAGGAACACTAATTCATTCTTTCTCCCCGCCATCATATAGATATGATGACTGCCGTGAATCTTTTTCAATTACCAGCCTTTTTTCTCCAAAATCCTGTACAAATCTTTTCCTGATATGCTTTTCATACAGCAATTTCCATTACTCTGTCTCCCAGCTTTAATTCAACATCTTCTACATCGACTGATAGACATGCCTCTATCGCTTCATAAATGTTCTGCAATAGTTCATCCCATGTATCTCCCTGTGTATGACAGCCTGGAATAGAAGGAACCTCAGCCCAGAATCCACCTTCTTCTGCCTTGTGGACTATTACCTTAAGCTTCATTTTAACTCACCTCCCTTTAACATTCCCTCTGCCTGAAAACTGAAATATCGATTCTTACCGATAATTATGTGATCAATAACCTCTATCCCTACTATTTTACCAACTTCAACTAATCTTTGAGTTATAGTAATATCTTCTTTACTCGGCTCGGCATTTCCAAAGGGATGATTATGAACAAAAATAACTCCTTCTGCTCTATCACTTATTGCGTCTGCAAACACCTCTCTCGGATGGAAAATGCTATGATTCATGGAAGGATTTCTGCTAAGCTCAAGGTAAGTCGTGGTATTTAATAAGTTAAAATAAGGCATGTCAACAAAATTTTGCCTAAGCCAAAAGCTTTTTCCTACATCCCCAAACCTATAAAGCGAAACTCATTCAGCCATAGCGCATGGTAGAAACCAGCATCGACGCTTAATTCAAGAATTGGAACAACTCATGAATTGACCACCCGCCAGCAGCGATCAGTATCTTGAAATAGATAATCGTTATGCCATTAGCAAGATAACCGAGCAAAATAGAGCGCCCATCCCGCTGCAGCATTCCCACAGCGAGAAATATTAGCGCAAGCGCTGGGAGGGTATTGCTAAACGGAATAAGCCCAAACGGCGCCATCAGCAATAGAGCGGCAAGGATGAAGGACAAATAGTTTATCCGGCTGACCCAGCCAGCAGACGTCAACTGTGGCAGGTAGTGTGGGCGGCTGATCTTTTCCAGTCTGTGAAACCATACTAGTGCACGTTTGAACCTATCACGGAGTTGTTCGGAAGACATTTTGCGGTACGCAATAGACTTGGGCAACCATGGTTTACAATTGAACAACTGAGTGATACCAATGAGCAGAATGCCTGTGCCAAAGACAGTGCTTACGCTCGGAATCGAAACAGGCACAAGAAAAATAAGCGAGAGAAAAATGGTGAGAAGCATCAGACTGTCTTTTCCAACAATGTCGATGATCTCGATAATGGTCACTTCTTTCGGGGGCAATCTTTGTATGATCAATTCGATCTTTTGCCCAAGCGATTCCGATATCAATACGGTTTCTTTGGTTTCTTTCAGATCAAAAGGATGCACATTCCATATCCTTTTCATTTATCAAGTATATTACCAAAATACATATGTGGAATACAAAACAGCCGCCCAATGACTCAGGTCAGCATTGGCTATTAGCCATTCGCACAAGTGATTTATTATGCTCTTTCTAATTTTACTCTCTAATGAGTTGCATTTTGCTATGAAATGATTTATAATGACAACAAATAGCATTAGAGAACATGGGGGTGAATACTATGGCAACAGCAGTGCGAATATCTAAAGAACTGATTGATGAAGCAAGGAAATTCAGCCGTATAGACCATAGATCCTTAACTGGTCAAATTGAACACTGGGCAAAAATAGGCAAATATGCTGAAGAAAATCCAGACTTAACCTACAGTCTTATCAAAGACATACTTATAGGAATAGAAGAATTAGAACAAGGTGAAAGGTCAGAATACAAGTTTGGATAGTAATGGATGAAAATCTATCAGTCAAGAATTTTTGAAAACAAAATCAAAAAGTTTTCAAAGCAAGAAAAAGGAATATTAGATGAAGAAATTAAAAAGATAATAGGAAATCCTTTTGTTGGAGAAGAAAAGAAAGGAGACCTTCGTGGTGTCTATATTCATAAGTTCAAAGTCAAAACTATTCAATATCTTCTTTCTTACAGAATGATTGATGACGAGTTGGAATTAATTATGATTGGCCCTCATGAAAACTACTATCGTAATTTGAAAAGTTACTTAAAAAGAAAATAAAACTGATTCCTCTTCTCAAAAACCTTTATTTTCTTCATCTTCATCCCATTTTAATGGGTTAAGGTATAGGGGACACTGAGCCTGTCTAAAAACTACGATTTCACTCGACTGTCATTCCCCGACTTGATCGGGGAATCCAGTCTTTTCAATAGGTTCTGGATTGTCTGGTCAAGCCGGATAATGACAACATGCGAGTTTTTAGACAGGCTCAGTGTCCCCTATAGGTTATTAATGCTTCCGGAACTTTGTCAATACCACTTGGTGCAATTCGTAAAACAAATGCTTGTTGGGCCATTATTATTTCTCCGTTTTATTATGTCTCAAGCTAACGCCCGGCATAACTGGCTGGCAATGGAATACAGCGGAATAGCCAGTCCGAGTTGATGCGGTTATTAGGCATTATGAACTCATGATTCAAATTCGCCACGAGGTAACCCAGACCGGCGGATGATGGATTGAAGCGTCCCAATTCTGATTTCATCATGGTCTGGGACAGGAACCGTTATTGTGCCTTGGGGAAGTTTTTTCTGCATGACGATGTGGCTACCACGGCGACGCACCTCGATGAAGCCATGCCTTGAGAGAATGGAATATACCTCTTTGCCAGAAAGAATTCGAAGCCTACCCAAATTTCACCTCGACTTGGGTTACGAAAATCTCGCCGTGAAGACGTTGTTTAACCTCTTCGGGTGATGCTGCTTCAAAGAAAAGTTCCAATGCTTCTCGAAGATTATCTCGAGCCTCTTCAATACTACCCCCTTGGCTCGCGATATCTAACTCCGGGCATAAAGATACATACCCATCGCCTTCACGTTCAATAATTGCTGTAAGTTTCATTGATTGCCTCCTGTTTTACCGAATCTACTCTTCAAACAATATTAACACGGATTTTTCCATTTCCCAATCAATATCTGCATTGGTGGTACTCCAAGAGACCGTTTTAGGGATTATGGCAACAGTGCTGAATTGCAGATGTTTGATTTGGACTTTTGGGTTTTCATCCAGAAACTTCTGTATTTCACCCTCCAGATATTCATTTGCCGAGAGTTTTCTGGTCTCGTCTCCTACCCGTATAGCCCGAAATTTTTCATCAGTCCGCACAGAGAATATCTTGACTTTCATGTGTATTGTCTCTCCTTATGTGGGACTAACGTTCCGCATCAACTCGGACTGGCAACTCCGCTGCGCTCCGTTGCCAGTCCGATTGTTAGTCCAGTAATTTTGCTCCATATCTCAGCAAGAAAGCCGCAACATCCGGTCCTACTAAGATGGAAACAGGCTTGCCGTTTTCTTCTCTTAGCTTGTCCATCTCTTTTTCAACGGTCGTTGAAATTGAATTGGCGGTAGAGATTATCAGTCCCATGCTTGCTTCTGGGTAATGCTCGAATGCCCGCTTAATATCTTCAACGGCTCTTGTATCCCGGTGATCGCCCTCATAAGATTTGACCTGAACCACCAAAACAGATTGTTTTTCCGGTCCAGGGATCGGTAACCCCCCATCAAAAGTGACGAGTATATCTGCTCCGTGATCTCCCGCGCCGCCTTGCCACTTTACATCAATAACACCAGGAATTTTCTTGAAAACCTCATTTTATATTTATTATCAGCGCTCCGGCGGCGTTTCGCCGCCCTGCGCCTGTCTGCGCCCAACATTTATTTTTATCTTTATTCTGCATATAGGAAAATATTATATTACGACATATGGTTTGTCAAGCAAAATTGCGAAATTTTTCAAAAAAATAAACAATTTGCCTTGCTTAATATATAATATATAGGGGACACTATAATATATAGGGGACACTTCCCTAATATTACTTGTCTTTCTTCTTAGGACGCTCAACCTTTTGAGGGAAAAGGTCTCGCTTCAAAACATTCTCCAGTTCTTTTATAAATCTCTCACTGCCAAGCGGTCTGCCTGTTGATGTCGTGCGCCTTATTGATGCATTTATCTCTTTAGCGTCTTTACTTAAATATTCCCTGTATCTTTTATTTCTTTATCATCAAACCAGCTTTCTTTTGAAAGTATATCATCTTTTGCACCCAGTATATGAGCTCTGGCGCTTGACCATTGGTAGTCCGCTGCTTTTTTGGCAAGGGTTGCCCTTACAGGATTTAACTCTATGTATCTTATTACTGCCCATAAATATGGGTCTTCTTCCACTACCGAGGAGAAAAATCGGTTCTGCCAAAGCCGCCCACTTCTGTTATATTTACGATTTATGTATTGAGTATAAAGTAGATTTGCCCCCCTATGCCTCTGGCGAGCGATGTTTCATTTTCAAGCACTGCAAGAACATGGACGTGATTTGACATTATACAGTATGCAAGTATCTTTAATTTGTATTTGTCCTT
>DYHD01000067.1 GCA_020724365.1 Thermodesulfovibrio yellowstonii
CTCCTTATAGGTTACTCAAATCCAGCGATATAAACTAACAATTTGTCATAATGAGCTTGTCGAACTATGACCACCTGCGAAGCTTTCGGCAAGCTCAGGGTGACAGCTTCTCAAGGGTTACAACTTTATTGCTGGGCTTGGTTTTTAGTTGGGGTGGATTTACCACCCCAACATTTTATTTTAGAATCGCTTTAAGGTCTTCATCTGGAGTTGTTATCGGCTTAATATCAAATGTTTTAACAAGCACATCAAGGACATTCGGTGTAACAAAAGCTGGAAGTGATGGACCAAGCCTAATGTTTTTAATATTAAGGTAAAGCAGTGTAAGCAAGATGGCTACGGCTTTCTGCTCATACCATGAGAGAATCAATGAAAGAGGAAGCTCATTGACACTCACATTGAAAGCCTTTGATAATGCCACTGCTATCTGAATAGCTGAGTATGAATCATTGCACTGTCCAATATCCAGAAGTCTCGGAATGCCTCCGATATCACCAAGTTCTTTATCGAAAAATCTAAATTTACCGCAAGCAAGGGTGAGAACCACTGTATCTTTAGGAGTTTTTTCGACAAATTCTGTATAGTAGTTTCTACCGGGTTTTGCCCCATCACATCCTGCTACAAGGAAAAAATGCCTGATGTTTTTATTCTTTACAGCTTCTATAACTTTATCAGCAACGCTAAGGACAGTATTTCTTGCAAAACCTACCATAACATATTTACCTTCGATGTCCTCAGTAAATCCTTCCATTGAGAGAGCTTTATCTATTACAGGCTGAAAGTTTCCATCAGAAATATGCTTTATGCCGGGCCATCCGACAAGTCCAGTTGTAAAGATATTATCTTTATATGAATCCTGTGGCTTCTGTAAGCAGTTTGTTGTCATCAAAATCGCTCCAGGGAATTTTGCAAACTCCTTTTGTTGGTTCTGCCATGCGGTACCATAGTGCCCATAGAAATGTGGATATTTTTTTAACTCTGGATAGCCATGAGTTGGGAGCATCTCACCATGGGTGTATATATATATGCCTTTACCATCAGTCTGTTTAAGTATTTCGTGAAGGTCTTTTAAATCATGGCCTGATACAAGGATTGCCTTGCCTTTCTTAACACCTAAAGGCACCTTTGTTGGAACAGGATGACCATAGGTTGTTGTATTGCCTGCATCAAGAAGTTCCATAGCCCTGAGATTCATTTCTCCGCACTTAAGAACAAGCTTTATCCAGTCATCGAGACCCAGATCTTTTCTGAGGGTTGCAGATAGACTTTCATGTATAAAGGCATAAACAGCTTCATCCTCCTGCCCTAATATTTGGGCATGGTCAGCATATGCAGCTATTCCTTTGATACCATATATTAATATCTGCTGAAGAGAATGAATATCAGGATTTATTGAAGGATCAGATTTAACGCCTACCTTCTCACTGTCTTTAATCATTTCTTCTTTTGAACTTGGCAGCACATAGTTAGCAGCATCTTCTGTAAAATCTGTCTTGCCGCCAGCAGACTTAACCTTGCTCTTTAATTGTTCTCTGATTTGCACTGCTCTATTTATTAGCTCTACAAAACGATCAGGATCAAAATCCACATTAGTAAGGGTTGAAAACAGAGCTTTCACGGTAAATACATTTACATCACGCTCGATAACTCCTGCTTTTCTTGCCTCATTTGCATATAGAGAAAGTCCTTTTAATGTATAAAGCAACAAATCTTGCAATGCCGCCACATCAGGTTGCTTACCGCATACGCCAATCTGTATGCATCCCTCCCCTTTAGCAGTCTGCTCACACTGATAACAAAACATCTTTTGCTCTTTCATAGTATTTACTCTCCTTTTATTTGATTTAGTAGTGATTTAATTAAATTATATTAAATATTTGTTGTTATGTGGTTTGACTTAAGTCAAAAATTAAAAAAATTTTGCTAATTTAATAAATATTGAAAAAATATCATATATTAAACTCTCTTTAGTATGATTATGTCCTAAATTGAGCGATTTTTGTTTGATAAGACGCCTAAACCATGGTATGACAGGCGAGACGCCTGTCATACTGGCTTTATTATAAGAATCACCTAATTTAGGTATGGGTAATATTTTTTTCTGGATACACTATGTATATATCTGATATATTAGTGCTTAATATTACAATGAAAGCATTTAATACTATATTTCTTTTAAGTTTTCTTTATCACACAAAGGAGGGCATATTGAATGAGATTTACAATTATCTTTTTGATTTGTTTATTTCTTATATCCTGCGGGGGAAATAGCGTAACCGACACATCTACATTAGCTATTGATATTGATGGTAATGACAATGGTGTGTATAATGAGCAGACGGATTTTTATCTTTTCGAAAATAGTAATGACAAAGAAGCCATCATCAGAATAACTTATAAAGATAAATATGGGAAGGCAATTCAGGGCAACTCAGTCACCCTTACTACTGACAGTAAAGAAATATCATTTCCTATGGGCAACACAGTAACCACTGATAGCAGCGGTCAGGCAACAGTCCTTATAAGGGTTGAACCAACCATGCTCAGAACGCTTACTACTACAGCAAGTATTATTGCAACTGCAAGTGATACGAAGAATGCTATTCTTTTATATCTATTACCTATAACTGTATCGCCTTCCTTCTCTGCAATATCAGCTACACCCGAGATAGTTAATACTGGTGATAACGCTGTCATAACAGCTTTTGTAAAAACTAATCTCAACACAACCGTTCCTAACGGGACAATTGTAAACTTCACAGCAACTTGTGGCAGTGTAACATTCTCAGCAACTACTACCGCAGGCGTTGCTACTGCAACCTATACAGCGCCTTTAACAGCCCCAATTGACGGTATGTGTAAGGTTACAGTATCTTCTACTGATATAACATTAGGGACTGTAAACTTAAATATCGGCATCATAGATCCAAGAAAGTCTTCGATAACCGCGACTCCAGACACTATAGTCCTTGAAGAGACCTCGGTTATAACAGTTATGGTCAAAAATAACATGGGTTTGCTCGTTCCTAATGGCACGATCGTAAACTTTACTGCAACTTGCGGGACAATCCCTTCCTCTGCTACAACTCTTAACGGTGTTGTAACAGCTAATTTTAAAGCTCCAACATCTCTTCCAGCTAATAGCAAGTGTTCTGTTACGGTATCTTCGAGCGGTATTGTTATTGGAACAATTGATGTAAATATTATAGCCAAACTGACTGTAACACCTGCATCTCAGACAGTCAACAAGACAGCAGGTGGTGTTGCTATATTCACTATCACAGGCGGTATTCCTGCATATACTATAACCTCAGATAATCCTTCTTTTAAGCCTGAGCCGGCTAAAGTTGATGAAAGCGGGGGGACATTTAGTGTAACTATTCCAGCAAATTCAGTTGCAGATACAGTGACCTATACAGTCAAAGATTCTAATGAAAGGAGCAGGACAGCGGTTCTTAAGATTCAATGAAAACAAAGCGAGAGCCTTGATCCCATGTTATGCACCTATGAATGAACATTGAGGGGGGGGGAACCCCTCAATTGAAAAAAAGTTTATTTACCTTTAAAATATATATCTTTTAAATTTAAAAAAGACGGAGGTAAAAATGTCCGAAATGTTAGAAGTCAGATGGCATGGCAGGGGAGGACAAGGGACAGTGACTGCTGCAAAGGTCTTTGCTGATGCCTGTTTGAGCGGAGGCAGGTATGTGCAGGCTTTCCCTGAATATGGTCCAGAAAGGGCTGGTGCACCCCTCAAGGCATACAACAGAATCAGCTCTCAGGAATTGCGGATGCATTGCCCTGTGCTTAATCCTAAGATAATTATTGTTGCAGACCCAACATTGCTTGATAGTATTAATGTTACAGAAGGGGCTCCAGATGATGCAATATTTATTATTAACTCATCCAAAGACCCATCTATAATTAGAGCTAAACTCAATGTTAGCAAGAAACAAAAGGTTTTCGTATTAGATGCTACTAAGATTGCGATAGATTCTTTTGGCAGACCCATGCCTAATTCTCCATTGGTGGGGGCTTTGGCAAGAGTGAGTGGCGCAGTTTCTTTAGAGACTATATTGGAGGATGTTAAAAAGAGTTTCGGTAAAAAGTTTGCCAAAAAGATTATAGATGGCAATTTAGAGGCTGCAAAAAGAGGTTTTGAGGAGGTCAAAGAAGGATGAAACTGAAAGGATGGAAAGAGATTACTCCCGGAGCAGTAATTCTTGAAGCAGGTAGCTCTGCTGAATTCAAGACCGGTTCTTGGAGAGCCTATAAGCCTGTGTGGATAAAGGAGAACTGTATTCAATGCCTTTTCTGCTGGTTATATTGTCCTGATATGGCAATAAAAGTGAAAGATGGAAAAAGGGAAGAATTTGATTATGATTATTGCAAAGGATGTGGAATATGTGCCCTTGAATGTCCTGGCAAAAAAGGTAAAAAAGCTATAGTTATGGAAGAGGAGGGCAACTAATGTCTAATATCTATGCAGTTACAGGAAATGAAGCAGTTGCTAATGCTTTAAGGCAAATAAATCCTGATGTTTGTGCTGCTTACCCTATTACACCCCAGACTGATCTGATGCAAAGATTTGCAAGCTTTGTCTCAGATGGCTTGGTTGATACAGAGATGATACTCGTTGAGAGTGAACACAGTGCAATGAGTGCCTGTGTCGGTGCATCTGCAGCAGGCGGTAGGGCTGTTACCGCTACATCAGGTCCTGGCCTCGCCTTGATGTGGGAAATACTATTTGTTGCATCAGGCATGAGGCTACCTATTCTAATGCCTGTCGTAAACAGGTCACTTTCTGCTCCCCTAAATATTCATGGTGATCATTCTGATGCTATGGGTGCAAGAGATTCAGGATGGGTCCAGCTATGGTCTGAAAATGCTCAAGAGGCATACGATAATACAGTTCAAGCCCTTCTGATAGCTGAGCACATGGATATAAGGCTTCCAATAATGGTATGTTTGGATGGTTTCATCATTAGCCATTCAATAGAAAGGGTAGAGTATCTTGATGACGATATCGTCAAAAATTTTGTAGGCACTTATAAACCACAAAATCCACTTCTCGATATACAGCATCCGAAAAGCATTGGTCCTCTGATTCTCCCTGATCTCTATACAGAATATAAGAGAACGCAGCATGAAGCTATGTCAAAGGTTAAAAATATAGTTCTGAAAACAGCAGATGACTTTGCAAAGATTAGCGGCAGAAAATATAGCCTTTTTGAGACATATCGATTGGATGACGCTGAAATAGGTATAGTTATACTTAATTCAGCAGCTGGAACTACGAAGGATGTAATTGATATATATAGAGAAAAAGGTATTAAAGTCGGCCTGCTAAAGCCAAGACTATTCAGACCATTCCCATATGAGGAGATTAGGGAGACTTTGCAACACCTGAAAGCTTTGTGTGTACTTGACCGCTGCGATTCTTTTGGGGCTTTTGGTCCTTTATATACAGAAATAGCTTCGAGTCTTTATTTATCTGAGAATAAACCAATAATGATAAATAAAATTTACGGGCTCGGCGGTAGAGACTATATGCCTGAACATGCAAAGATTGTAATAGAAGAGTTAATCGAAATTGCAAATACAGGCAAGGTAAAACTATTTAAAGATTATTTAGGAGTGAGGGAATAATATGGCAACACCATTAAGTTTAAAAGAACTTTCAAAAAAAGAGATATTGTTGTCCTCGGGTCATAGAATGTGCTCAGGCTGCGGAGCCCCTATCGTTGTTAAGATGGTGCTGCTTGCAGCAGATTATCCAGTCATAGCTTGTTCTTCAACTGGATGCCTTGAGGTCTCTACCTGCATTTCTCATTATACAGCTTGGAAAATACCATGGATACACAGCGCCTTTGAGAATGCTGCAGCAACCCTTTCAGGGGTCGAGACCATGTATAAATCACTAAAGAAACAGGGCAAACTTAATGATGATATAAAGTTTATCGCATTCTGCGGTGATGGTGGCACATATGATATAGGTTTTCAAAGCCTTTCAGGGGCAATGGAACGCGGACATGATATGCTTTATATTTGTTATGATAACGGTGCATATATGAACACAGGAATCCAACGTTCCAGCGCAACACCTCTTGGCGCTGACACAACCACCTGCCCAGCAGGCACTGTTATACCCGGCAAACAACAGCAAAGGAAAGACCTCACCAAGATAATGGCTGACCATGGAATTCCTTATGTCGCTCAAGCATCTATAAGCAATTGGTCAGACCTCATGAAAAAGGTTAGAAAGGCACTTGAGATTAAAGGACCTAAATTCATGAATATCCTTGCTCCATGCAACCGCGGTTGGAGATCAAGAAACGATGATGCTGTGATGCTCAGCAGACTTGCTGTGGAGACTTGCTACTGGCCTTTATATGAGATTGAAAATGGCGATATAAAGATTACTTTTAAGCCAAAAGAAAAGAAGCCGTTAAATGAATTCTTGAAAACTCAGGGACGCTTTAGACATCTCTTTTCACCTGAAAATGAATGGCTACTTAAAAAATCTCAGGAAGATATAGATAGAAACTGGGAAAGACTTTTAAGAGAAGAGGCTTGCGTCTTAGGAGGGCAGCCTGCTGAAACAACTGAAGCAGATCAATAACTTCTCATAATAAGCTTCAATGAGTTTGGCGCCACCTCAACTATAACAGGGGTGGTGCCAAAATAATCCCCATCAATCTGTACCCTTGAATTACCAGAAATTCTCACCTTTGCAGCCTTAATATAGCTAATATCGCTGTATCTGAGATGCATTCCTGTTGCTATACCAGCGAAGTGTTTTATAACGCTTGTTCTGCTTTTGCTGTGAGAAATAAATATATAAAAAACGGGTTCAGTCAGTCTTGCATGAGGGGTAATCTTGAAATCCCCTCCATAAGAGGCAGCCTTGCCGATAATAGCTAAATACCCTTGTAAAGATAAAGCTTTCTGATTAAGATGGTTATCGTGCAAAAAACTTTCTGAAGTGCTTTTCTTTATAATCTCCTCATCATACAAGGTTATTTCAATAAGACGAGGATTATACTTCAGAAGGACATTTAATCCACTTAAAATGTATCCACCCTTGCCTGTATATTTTTTGATTTTTTCATTGACACCAAAGACTGCTTCTGCATCAAAGCCTATGCCTGTCATGAGCAAAAAATATTTCTTATAATCAGGTTTGTTTAAAGATTTTATCAATCCTAAATGAACTATCTGTTCTTTGCCGTTTAAGATAAAATCAATAGCTCGAGGTATCTTATAAGGCATTTTAAGTTCCTTTGCAAGCACTGATGTAGTTCCGACAGGAAGGATAGCCATAGTTGTATTTGAATTTACTAGTCCATTTGCTACTTCATTATAAGTCCCGTCACCACCTGCTGCTATAACAAGGGTTGAGAGCTTATTTGTTAATTTTTTAGCAAAAAGCTCTGCATCTCCCTTCTTTTCTGTAAGTAGCAATTCAACACTGAATCCTTTTTCTTTGAAAATATCCAAAGCATGCAGGATTTTTTTCTTGGAGCCTCCGCCAGCTACAGGATTGCCAATTATTACAATATTATCAAACAAAACCACTTCACCAAAGGTATTATAAATCAAGCATCTATTCAGGCATCTAAGCACAAAAGAAGATAGAAATATAGTATATCATACAGGCTTTATAAAGCTAAGATATTTTAAATCTCTAAATAAACTTTGACTGTGAAAGCATTTAAGAGCTATATTATATAAATTAATTCTAAAAGGTTCTAATCTAATGTCTGATATTAAATCTTTACTATCTAACCTTCCATCCGTTGATGAGATACTTAAATCATCAAATGGATTAAAGTGGCTCAAAAATTATCCGAGAAGGCATGTTCTTCAAGCTATAAGAGAAGTTATAGATATCGCAAGAAGTGCGATTATTTCTGGCAAAGGTACAGATATTCAGCTTGAGTCTTTAATGGATAAGATAAATGAGAAATTACAAAAACTTTCTGCCTTCAGTCTTCAAAATGTAATAAATGCTACAGGGGTTGTTATTCACACAAATCTGGGAAGATCTATTCTTTCTCAGAATATAATGCAGCATGTGCGAGAGATCGCCTGTAGTTATTCAAACCTTGAATATGATATCGAAAAGGGAATAAGGGGAAAGAGATATTCTCATATACAGAATTTAATCACCCAAATAACAGGAGCGGAGAGCAGTCTGATTGTAAATAATAATGCAGCAGCAGTTCTTATATGTTTGAATACTATCGCAAAAGGCAAAGAGGTAATTCTATCCAGAGGTGAACTTGTAGAAATTGGAGGTTCCTTCAGGATACCTGATGTTATGAGTAGCAGTGGGGCAATACTTAAAGAGGTTGGCACTACAAACAAGACACATGTAAAGGATTATGAACAGGCAATTACTGAAAACACAGTTCTTTTGCTAAAGGTTCATCAGTCTAATTTCAGGATGATAGGTTTTACTAAGTCTTTAACCCTTCAAGAGTTAGTATCTCTTGGCAAAAAATCTCGTCTCCCTGTGATGTTCGATCTTGGAAGCGGCTGTATAATTGATCTCAAACCTTATAACATCTTTATTGAACCTTCTGTTCAAGAGATTATAAAAACTGGCATTGATATTGTAACCTTCAGCGGTGATAAGCTTTTGGGTGGACCACAAGGAGGCATAATTGCCGGCAAATCAGAATGGATTGAACAGATATCCAAAAATCCCTTAATGAGAGCTTTGAGAGTTGATAAAATGACACTTGCAGCCTTTGAAGCAACTTTTAGATGCTATCTTGACGAAGAAAAGGCAAAAAATCAGATACCCACATTGCAGATGCTCCTGCAAGACAAAACCGACATTAAAAAAAGGGCGCAAAAGGCTCTATTAAAGATAAAAAAATACCAAAATTTTTCTATTCACGATCACTGTGAAATTAAAATTATTGAGGATAATTCTCAATCAGGAGGAGGCGCTCTTCCAGAGATCGAGTTTCCAACTTATGCAATTGCTGTAAAACCTTATAAAATATCAGTAAATTCCCTTGAAAAAAGACTTAGAAAAAGTATGCATCCAATAATCGCGAGGATAAATGAAGACAGGCTTATATTAGATATGAGGACAGTACAGGACAACGAGATAGAGACGCTTATTGAAGGTTTAATAAAATCCCTAAGAAGTTTTGATTAATCCAAAAAAGCATTTGAATTAATGAAATGAATTTGGGGGTTAACTGAAAGTGACCATTTCTATTTTCCAGAAAAAAAATCTTATAAATGCTATAATATTTCATGGAAATTTACAGAGAGATCAGAGCTTTTTATATTAAGCTACCCACGCCGATAACCTCAGCACATCAAAAGATAAGTGAAGCACTCTGGAGTCTGTCTCGAGGTGTTCATATCAGTTCAATAGAGATAAATAATAACGAGATTTTAATTCATTCTGAAGTAGAATTCTCATTTGAAAATTGGGAAGCCTGCGTCAGATATCTTAAGTCAATCCTTTTATTGCTTAAGAAAAAATATGGATATATTATTATCAGAAGGATTATAGCTTCTAAAAACATTCTAAAGACTCAATTAGAAGGTTACAAGATTACTAAAAGAGGTGTTTATCTTGCGGACCTGCCTGACGCGCCTTATTTAATCGAAGATGCGACTAGGTTTTCTGGCAGAAACAAGAGCCTTCAATTTGCCGACTCCATGAGCAAGATACTGAGAACCATAGATGAGCAAGGCAAAGAAGTAGATGGCGAGGAGTTTTAGTATAAAATCTGCATTCTTATCAAAAAAAAACATATCACCCAATGAAAGACTAATATTCGCACTCGATGTCCCTGATGAACAAGAAGCGAGGGGTCTCGTAGAGATACTCGGCGACTCCGTTAATTTTTATAAGATTGGACTTGAGTTGTTCATGTCAGGGAGCTATTTTAATCTTATCAACTGGCTCTCCTTTGAAAAACAGAAGAAAATTTTTGCCGACCTAAAATTTTTTGATGTTCCCCAGACAGTTTCCTCTGCCATTAAGCAGTTGCACGGCAAGGGCATTACCTTTACTACTGTTCATGGTAATGATGCTATTTTAGAATCTGCAGTAAAAGAAAAAGGCGATTTAAAAATCCTCGCTGTTACCATCTTAACAAGCCTTGATCAGAGAGATATAGAAGATCTTGGCTTTAAAGTTAATATCAAACAACTTGTGCTCTCAAGGGCGAGGCGGGCTTTAGAGATAGGTTGTGATGGTGTTATATCATCAGGGTTAGAGGCACCTGAACTTAGAAAATCACTTGGAGATAAGTTTCTGATTGTAACACCTGGCATAAGGCCTATTACAAACAAAGCCTCTGATGATCAAAAAAGAACCGTAGATGTCGAACAAGCTTTCATAAATGGAGCCGATTATATTGTTGTAGGCAGACCTATCAAAAAAGCAAAGGACCCAAGGCTTGCCGCAGAAGCAATACAAGAAAAAATATTAGCACTCTTTAAACAAACATAATAACCATCCATGAAACTATCTTTATTTGAATATAAAAAACCCCCTTTAATTGCATGTGTAATGACTGATACCGATGTTCTTACAATTCATGAAAGCTCAGTTATTATTGCTGATTTAATAGAGCTGAGAATTGATATGTTTGTTGACACTTCTGTAGAGCATGTGACTACAATATTCAAGACCGCAAAAGAAAAATTTAAGAAGCCCTTCATTTCCACAGTAAGGGATGTGAGGGAGGGTGGAAAGAAGGAATTTTCTGATAGGTTTTTATTATATGAAGCTGTTATACCCTTTTCGGATTTTCTGGATGTTGAAATTAATTCAGAAAATCTATTGCAAAGAGTCAAAGGCATTATTACAGACAGAAACCTTCTGATAGGTTCTTACCATAATTTTCATTTAACACCTAAGGATGATTTCCTTGAGAATATATTAATCAAAGGTAAAGGGTTGGGTTCTGATATAGTAAAGATTGCTGTTAAAGCTCAGGACAGAGATGATTTAATCAGACTTCTTTTATTTACCTTGAGACATAAAGATTCAGGCATAATAACAATGTGTATGGGGGATGAAGGAGTGCCTTCAAGGATAGTGGCTCCCATATTTGGCTCTCTTGTTGCTTATGGCTATATTAATGAACCATCAGCTCCAGGTCAATTATCTATCTCGCAGTTATCTGATATCTTCAAACTTCTTAATATCAGTTAAGTTAAGCTTTTCTTTTTTTCCAGCTATTACAAGGATATAATTATCAGGGTCAAGATATTTCAAGGCAGCCTTTTGGATGGACTCCTTTGTTACATTACTTAT
>DYHD01000068.1 GCA_020724365.1 Thermodesulfovibrio yellowstonii
ATTGTGAGAAATTTAAGGGGGTTTTAGTGAAAATAATGTGAAAGGTGACAACAGGCAACAGATGATAGATAAAAGACTGACAGATATACAGGAGACAGACACACAGAGAACAGATAACAGACAATCTGAAAGTCTTTTGTCTGACCGTCTATCATCTGATAGTCTGTTTTCTGGATTTGACACTGAAGCAACCCCAATGATTACGCCATCTGAGGTAATAGAGCATCTGTTTTGCCCAAGATTCACCTATTTCATGAATTGTTTGAATATTCCTCAACATGAGGAATTGAGATATAAGGTTTTGAAAGGTAGAGAATTGCATGAAAAAAGAGAAAAAACAAATGTTGATTATCTCAGAAAGAAATTAGGTTGTATCGACAAAGAAATATCAGTTTATATTGCCTCAAAATCTCTTGGTGTAAGAGGAATTATTGATGAGGTTTTACATTTATCAGATGGGACACTCGCACCATTAGATTATAAATTCACAGAGTTCACTGAATTTACTTTCCAGACTCATAAGATTCAATCAACATTATATGCTCTTCTTATATTTGAGAATTATAAAAAGCCTGTTAAGAAGGGCTTTATCTGTTATGCAAAAAATGGCAGTAGAGTGAAAGAAATTATTTACACCGAGAAAGATTTTTGTTATGCTAAGGATATAGTAAAAGAGATTTTTGATGTTATATTGAAGGGTTATTATCCTAAAAAGACTCGATGGCAGAACAAATGCATTGATTGTTGCTATAGAAATATCTGTGTGTGAGTTCTTTGACATTGCCGGTTTTTTTCTTCAGACTAATGTAAAAAAATTATTTGATTGTTAATATTGACTATGGATAACTTATTGTTATAAAAGTTATTTTAGGATTATAAACGATGTAAATGAACTTAAAATTCGGGGCAAAGACGGGTGAAAGGATGCAAAATTCAGACAAAAAACTTCAACAAAAACTATCTATGAAGATAATAATAACAATAAGGTATCCGCAAATTGCGGTCTGAAACCTACTTCCAATAAAACAAGGATTGAAACAGGTCTCTGGGAACGATAAGGACATATATGGAAAGATAGTCTGAAACCTACTTCCAATAAAACAAGGATTGAAACATGCTGATGATGTTTTTTCTGTAACTGTTTCCATTGTCTGAAACCTACTTCCAATAAAACAAGGATTGAAACTGCCCCTGTTCCTTGTGGTGCAGCTAACCTACACCGCGTCTGAAACCTACTTCCAATAAAACAAGGATTGAAACTAGACATATACCAAGAACAGGAAATGGGGAATAGGAAGTCTGAAACCTACTTCCAATAAAACAAGGATTGAAACGGCAATAGTTCAATAGAGCGACAGTCCGACAGGTTAATTAAGGCAATAATGCAGCAGCCTGATAGGTTCTGGTATAATCTTCTATGCAAAACCATAAAAATCTTATTGTTTGGCAGAAAGCTGATACACTTGCTTTTGAGATATACAGACTTACAGAAACTTTCCCAAAACATGAAGCTTTTGGATTAACCTCGCAAATCAGGAGAGCGGCATTGGTCGCTTTTTATAAATAATCCTTTAAAACCAAAACCTTTATTTCCTTTATCTGCTTAAGCTTTTTATCATTGGTTAAAAATGTCTCCGCTCCAACATCAATAGCTGTAGAAATTTGAATGGCATCAATAGTTCTTAAGTCTGGATATTGTCCGCGTAATCTTCCTGCTCTCTCAGCTATGCCTGCTGAAATTTCTACCAAGCTAAAATTTCTTCCATACTTGAGGAACTCAGCAAATTTCTTCGCAAGCTTTTCATTTTTAGCTTCAATAGGTTTAGGCAAGACTTCAGCAAGAGTTATAACCGAAGAAAATGCAAACAATGACCCTGACTGAAGGGAATCAAAGACTTCTTTCGTAAGTGGCCCGAACTGAGGATTGGTTTCAATGTAATAAATAACTGGTGCTGTATCTATAAAGATGGCATCGATTTGACTAAGCTCATCCGAAAGGATCATATCCTATCTTTCCTTAATCGATTAACATACTCTTGAGCATCCTCCCCTTTCCATAGCCCCTTTCCAAGCCCATAAAGTTTATTCCAGTCAAGTTCTTTCTTCGTAGCAATGCCGGTCTTTCTTAATTGGTGAGCAAGTCTTTCTACTAATTTCAACTGCTCTTCCTGTGAAAGCCTTTCTATCTCCTTCTCAATTTTTTCTAATGTAGCACCTTTTCGCATTTTACACTTCTTTTTTATTTGATGTGATAAGTTTTTGAAGTTTTTTAACACATGCGGTAAAACTATCTTGGTAATATTTCTCAGCCTTGAGCTCAACAATTATTGTTTCCCCGCTCATCTTGCACTCAGCATTTATCGTCGATTGATTACATGGGTTTTCCCGTCCATCATAAATAAGTCCAAGCAAAAAATTTATTGTGCCTATTGCATCATTGTCATCTTCAATTACAATATTTTTAACATCACCGTGACTCTTCACGGCATTAACCAAATCTAATACCCTGCATTGAAACTTCAAAGAAATATAATTCATGGTTTTCCTTCACTTTATTATAGCTATCTAATATTATAAATGCAATGCATTTTAAAGATATTCAGGTCTGAAAGCTACTTCCAATAAAACAAGGATTGAAACGGCAATAGTTCAATAGAGCGACAGTCCGACAGTGCGACAGGTTAATAAGGCAATAATGTAGCAGCCTGATAGGTTCTGATATAATCTTCTATGCAAAACCACAAAAATCTTATTGTCTGGCAGAAAGCTGATACACTTGCTTTTGACCTCTTTGTCGTCAATGAATACATTTATGGTTATGCCCGACATAAAGCCTCCTTATAATTTTTGTGGTATAATGCAATAAGGTGAGGCTGTGAGCCGTGCCTCTATACAGCAGCAACCAGGCAGATGCTGCATGGAGCATGTCTGTCCTCAATCTGCTTCTTCTTATAAAGCAAAATCCCATTTCTATAACTTTCTATATATTTCAAATCCCTCGTGTAAAAAGCCGTGTAGCTCAGCCACTGCCCTTTTACTCCTTCGGCTACAAAAATAAGCGGCCTGCCTTTCCCAATTTCTATAAACGCTATATACCTTTTTCTCAATATGACCTTGCCAGTCAGTTTTTCTTTCTCCGCCTGAAACCATATCTCTTGAGGCTTAGAAATTATTTCCTCAATGAACGACAGAAATACATGGAAAGAGAAGGCGATTTTCAGGTATCAGGATAAGGAATTGGGCAGGGAGCTGGTGTTAACGGAGGGAGGCGTTGAGTATACAAGGAAACATGGCATGACGCTTGAAAATATCAAGTCTACATTATAGATGAGGAGACAGGCAAGGTTTTAAAGACCCTTAAGAATATGGATTTGCTGAGGATACTTGAGGGATTAAGGAGGTGATGGAAGGGTGATTGTTTGTAAGGCTACAGGCGCAGGGATATCATGAGGGTTTAAGTGGAACATAAACGGGGGGCTGCTAATGCCTCAGAAGAGAATATCCCTGAAGGAGAAAAAGCGGAGAGTCGCATAAAATACAAATGACCGTTCCTTTCGAGCTGAAGAAAAGCCAGTGTGATCGAGTATAATTCATGGAGCAGGAAGAGTTATTGTTACAACTGTTCCTTTTCCATTCGCAGGATTTATAGAAAGCTTCCCATAGTTTTTTCTTGCTACAAATCTTGAAATAGCAAGCCCAAAGCCTGTTCCAAATGTTTTTGTAGTAAAAAATGGCGAAAAGAGTTTATCAATATCCTCCTTTTTAGGCGATACACCTGTATTAAAAATTTCTATTCTGATCCGATGTGGCAATGAAGGGTCTAAATATGAAGATATTTTTACATATGGATTGTCGGGATCAACTGCATCAAAACTGTTTTGGAGTAGATGATAAAACATGCTCTCCATATCCTTGCTGTCGCCAAGTATAATTAATGCTCTACTGTCGAATTCTTTATCTACAGTCACTCCTTCTCTTACGCCGAACCTGTCAAGAGTTTTATTTATTAATTCATCAAAGTTTATTTCTTTTATTTCTGGGTCTCTTTGTGATATTTCGATAAATGTCCTTATATCAACCACCATCCTTTCGCATGTGGAACTGTCTGTTATAAGTGACTCATAAATATCGTATGCAGGGTCGCTTGTACCTATTTGCCGCTGAAGCCTTTTTATATTGCCACCAATAACAGTTATCTTATTTCTTATCCTGTCGGCAATCCCCCTTACTATTTCCATGTCGCATCTCGCATGTGACTCTATATAGGCATCTGTCTCCACAAGAATGCAGAAATCCATTAATTTATTCACTATACTCGATATATCGCTTCTTTTATCAATAGGCACATCCGATGCTATAATCTGCTGACAAAACTGCCTTGCGACAGAAAAGCCGAGATTGGAGAACCTCTGGTCAAGATTAATCTCAACATGTCTGACTCCAATACGCCATAGATAGCCCATGAACTCTTTATCTAAATCACTTTTAAACAGTGACTCAAACCAGTAAGACCAAGCCTTTTCAAGAAAACCGGGTGTCTCATAATGTTTTAAATACATTGCTGTCTCGGGTATCTTTAAGAAAAAATCATACATATAAGCGGCAAAGTCATACCTTCTTTTTATGAATATCTCCCTGAAAGGTTCTAATGTTTTTAGCTCTTTTTCATTAATGCCAAGTTTCTCTTTAAATAAAAAAAGTTTTTGATATGGAATATAAATCATATCTTACTCCTCAGTTTTTTATGAAACAGTTTATCTTTTTTGAATATAACATTAAAGCCTGATTTTGCTAAACCTCGGTGAGACAGCATAAGGAATAAGATGTGTTTCTTCATGCATGCTCAGACTGTTCTTTTCAGTATTTCTTTATAGTCCTCCATCGTATCCATATCAAGAACTACACCTTCATCAGGAACATCTATACATAATGCTTTTTGCTGATTTTTTTTAATTATCTCCCTGAGATTAAAACCTGCAAATATATCTTCCAATATTATCTTTGGGAAGAGGGTCGGGTGTCCTCGCCTGTTATCATAATAAGGGATAAGTATCTTATCAGGATTTTCTGTATGTTTATGAAGCAGTTTCTTCAGGGTATCAGGAGAAACCAAAGGATGGTCAGATAAGCATACAAGAATACCTGTTGAAGTGTTGTCAGTCATTTTTAGTCCAGTTCTTATAGACTCCGCCATTTCACTTTCGAGTATTTTGTTAATAGCAATCCTTACTGGCAGCCTCTCAATTTCTCCTCTAATTTCTTCGTTGTAAGAACTGATGACTACGATTATATCTTTTATGCCTGATGAGATTATAGAGTCAATGCAGCGGCTGATTACTGTGCCTTCAGCTAAAGGAAGAAGCTGTTTTATCCGGCCCATCCTTTTCGCTGAGCCTGCTGCAAGAAGAACTGCCGATACCTGAACTGCCATCCTGCCTCCTGAACTGTATTATTTGCGCCATTATACTGACAGCTATTTCTTCGGGGGTTACAGAACCTATCGACAATCCAACAGGCGTTATTATTCTGTTAATATCATCTTGTAAAAATCCTTCATTTGTCAGTGTCTTAAAGAGCAGCGTCTTTTTCCGCTTGCTTCCCAAAAGGCCAATATATCTGGCATCTGTTCTAAGGGCTGACTTTAATGCCTCAAGGTCGTGATTATGGCCGCGCGTTGCAATCACGATATAATCATTTTTATCTATAAAATATTTTTTGAAGATCGTCTCAAAATCATTGATAATGATCTTATCTGCATCAGGGATGTTCTCTTTGTTTGCATACTCTTCCCTGTCATCAACAACTGTAACCCTGAATCCTGAAAACTTTGCGAGTCTCGATAATGCCTTCCCAACATGACCTGCGCCGAGGATTATAAGAGACGGTTCTGGAATAATAGGCTCAATATAAACTATCACCTTGCCGCCGCAGACAAGACCGCCGTATCTCTCAGTAAGCTCGAAGGGTATCGTCTTTGAAGAAGCATCCTTAATAGCCATTAAAGATGCCTGAATAACCTCTGCTTCAAGGCAACCTCCTCCCATTGTCCCCAGAATCGAGCCATCGTCCCTCACAAGCATTTTCGCTCCCTGTTTCTGAGGTGAAGAGCCAATGCACTCAACAATCGTGGCCAAAGCAGTTGCCGTGCCCTCTCTTTTGAGTCTCAGGATCTCTTCGTATATCTCCATAACTTTTCTTTATATCCTTTTTAGTTCATTTTTGTCTATGGGAAGACGTCTGATGCGTTTTCCTGTTAGAGCAAAGATAGCATTACATACCGCAGGAGCAATCGGAGGAACGCCTGGCTCCCCAACTCCCTCAGGTGTTGCCTCACTCTTAACAATATGAACTTCCACCTTTGGCATATTCTTCATGCTCAGCATAGGATAATCGTGAAAATTAGACTGTTCAACTCTTCCATTTTTGAGTGTAATAGAGCCAAAGAGCGCGGCAGAGAGTCCAAATACAATACCTGATTCCATCTGGGCTGCAACAGTGGAAGGATTCACAACCCTGCCGCAGTCAATCGAACATATCACTTTATGAACTCTGACTTCACCTGATTTCTCTACAGAAACCTCTGCAGCCTGAGCTATGAAACTCCCGAATGACTTGTGTACCGAGATTCCCCTTCCCTTTCCTTTTTCTACAGGCTTGTCCCAGCCTGCCTTTTCAGCGGCAAGTTCTAAAACAGCCTTATGTCTTGGATGGTTTTTGAGAAGCATTCTTCTGAATTCATAGGGATCTTTATTTGCTGCATGTGCTATTTCGTCGATAAAACTCTCAACAACAAAAGCAGTGTGGGAATGGCCTACAGAACGCCACCAAAGAACTGGCACCCCAACTTTAGGACTGTGCAGGTCAACAAGGATATTAGGAATGTTATATGGAATGTCATTAGCTCCTTCCACAGATGTTTCATCTACGCCGTTTTTCTTTTCTGCCTGCTCAAACGGTGTGCCTTCTATTACGGATTGGCCGACAATGGTGTGCATCCATGCGGTCAGAGTTCCTTTATCATCAATACCTGCTGATATTCTGTCATACCACATCGGGCGATAATATCCCCCTTTGATATCATCCTCACGCGTCCAGATAACCTTTACAGGTTTTTTTAGTGCCTTTGCAATATGGACTGCTTCTGAGACAAAATCAGAATGAGGATTTGCACGTCTCCCAAATCCTCCGCCTAAAAATGTGGTATGAAGATGAACGTTCTCCTGTTTCAGCCCTAAAATAGCCGCTGCTGAATTTCTATCAATTGTCTGGAGTTGAGTGCCTGTCCATATATCACATCTATTATCTTTGAGGTCAACGAGACAGTTTAAAGTCTCCATAGGAGCATGGGCGAGATAAGGAACTTCATACTCAGCTGTTATTTGCTTTGCAGCCTTCATGAATTCCTGTTTTGCTTCTCCTTCTTTTCTTGCCACTACTCCAGGAGTCTTTGCAAGACTTGAATAATGAGAGCGCATTGCATCAGTTGAAAGCCCCGCATTGTTTCCTTCATCCCACTTTATATCAAGCGCTTCTATGCCTTTGTAAGCCGACCAGAAATCTTTTGCAACTACTGCTATTCCGGAAGGAATCTGTACTACGTTTGTGACACCTTTTACTTGCAGCGTTTTTTCATCGCTAAAGCCTTTTACTTTGGCACCAAAAACAGGGGGTCGAGCAATAAGCGTAGTAAGCATCCCCGGGACCTTTACATCAATTCCGAATATTGCCGTTCCATTCACCTTCTCTTTAGCATCAAGATGCTTTGTAGGTTTTCCGATGATTTTGAAATTCTCAGGCGATTTCAGAGAAACATCTTTAGGTGGTTTAAGATGAGATGCCTTTTCAGCGAGTGAGCCAAAGGAGCGCCTCTTTTTTGTTTTATTATGGATGACAAAGCCCTTTTCAGCGCTACATTCTGAAGGATCTACCTTCCATATATTAGCTGCCGCAGCGATCAGCATCATACGGGCTGATGCCCCTGCCTTTCTGAACTGAACCCATGTGGAGCGAACACTCGAGCTTCCGCCTGTTCCCTGAACATGCCCCCACTCTGTATGATTATATGCTGGATCAACAGGGGCAGATTGAATCTTAACCTTTGATATGTCGCATTCCAGTTCCTCTGCAATGAGCATAGGAAGCGAAGTGTATACGCCCTGTCCCATCTCTGATTTGTTCACAATAATCGTAATGATATTATCAGTTCCAACCCTGATAAATGCATTCGGTGCAAAGATTTTAGCAGATTTTTTTGCCAGTGACTCTGCCGAAAGGGGAAGAGAGAATCCTAAGATCAATCCGCCGCTGATAATCGCACCTGTTTTAAGAAATTCACGTCTGCTTATATTAAAGATTTTGCTCATTTTTTCCTCCCTTGCGCCGTAAGCTTAGAGGCAAGATGGATAGCGCTTCTGATGCGCTGATATGTGCCGCATCTGCATATGCATCCTGACATGAATTCATCAATATCACGGTCGCTGGGGTTCGGCTTCTCATTTAAAAAGGAAATAGCTTGAAGTATCTGACCAGACTGACAGTAACCGCACTGTGGTACATCCTCAATAATCCATGCCTTCTTAACCGAATGGCTCTCAGGAATTCCCTCAATTGTCGTTATCTTTTTCCCTTTAATATCCTTGATGAATGTCTGGCATGAGCGCTCTGCCTTTCCATCAATAAGCACTGTGCATGCACCACAAACGGCTATCCCGCAGCTATACTTTGTGCCTGTCAACCCTATGTGATCCCTTATTACCCATAAAAGAGGGGTATCAGGACTCACATCAACCTTTCTTCGTATCCCATTAATAAAAAGAGTGAACATAGATCCTCCTTTAAAATAGGCAGAAATTTTATATGAGAAATGATAATTCTAAACAAAGGGTACTATAAAGATATCTGACCTGTCAAGCCTTACCATTAATCTCCACTCACCCTATCCTGCACTTATCCTTACCCACATTTTTTACTGGACACAGGGGGTGGCCGTAGCAAGTGTGGCGCTAATTTAGAAATGGTAATTTTCCACATTTCAGTTAGGTCATCTAATCTCTGCAGTCCAAGCCATAAGGTTTGTGTGCCTGGTTCCCCATCACATTTACGTCCTAAGAAACCACCAAGGCTTGCCACCATATGGATCGCCTCACGCAGTTTAGGCGGTTTTTTCGGAGGTATCGGGTCTTGAGTCTTGTAGGCAACAAGTGCTTTCCACTCTGCATCTTCAAAAAAGACCCTACAGTCTACATCAGGAGTCTCTCTACCGAGTTTGGTCAAATGATAAATCCTCCATGCCACTACCATATCAATAGCAAGGCAAGTCTCTATCCTGTCTGCGCTGCCCAGTTGTCTTTGTTCTATCTTACATCCGCTCTTCAGTGTCCTATGATAGATTTCAATACCCCAACGAAGACAATACCACCGCAGTTTCTCTACTGCCTGCTCGAATGTCTTTACTTCACAGGTGCTCAACAATATCCACATCAACCCTTCCTCTCCATCCGGGACATCTATCTCTTCAGCAACTACTGCAAATACTGTCAACTCACCCAATGCTTTCTTATTCCGTGGTGGCTTCAACTTCACTTCTCCAAATCTTATCTCCAATTTTGCTTCTCTGGCCGCTTGTCTCTTCTTACGCGGTACATGCACTACTTGCATCCCTGCCGCTTTCTGAGAAGAAACATGCTCATACAACTTCCCCTGTCCATCGGCAAGTAGACGATTATGTTCTGCCCTGACCAGAAGCCTTGCCCCTCCATGGTTATTTAAAGCAAGATGAAAAAACTCATAAATATCAGCTTCACGATCCCCTACGCTAATCAATGTCGTCTCTCTACAATGCTGCCCTACTTCTTCAGTTGCCTTGAAGCTCTTAAGCCACTTGTAGCTCTCCTTCTGCTCTATCTCGTATTGCTTCCTAAGATGCTTCTTGCCAAAATCTGCAGGGTCACGAGCCCAGCATTGTACGTCTATAATTCCCAATGGCGTCCCTTCTACATTAAAAGCCATCGTGTTATGCACGATGAGTCCAATGACCCCTTCCTCTCTATACCCAATCAACCCAAGATTCTCTGTCGCAGGATGTGTGCTGTAATTAAGGGTAGTCGTATCCTGCACCGCCAATACTACTTTCTCTTTCTTTATTCTGCTCAAAGTCGCTTCATAATGAGATTTATGTATCTTTTGCATTGTGTTATTCTTATTCTCCAAAAATCTATAGGCTGCCTTCGTTTTTGCCCTGCTTCCACATGCCTGCGGTATATTGCCCTGTGGACGTGCATAAAAATCACGCCCTATACTAATAAGTCGCTTGACTCTTCGTTCATCTCCCAGGCTCGCATTATAAAACTCCTCTTCTGCCCAATCTGCAGGAGGCTTCTTCTGTGCATTGCTTTTGTAGCCACCACCACAAAGCTCTTCCCTGAATCCCTTCTGCAAGGGATAAAGATAGATGTCTTTTATCGATGCCTCATTACGGTTACCCCTGTCCTGCCTCCCTCTGCCTTTTGTGCTGCCTATATGAATCCAGTTGGATGCCTGATAGCTTATCCCATTATATCGCTGTCTATCAACAAAGGTCTCAAGAACTACAGGCTTTATACGATATCGTTCATACCAATCCTCTTGCATTCGTTTTATGCACTTCGAAAGTGTATAAGAAGCGAGATTCTTAACCCTTACCTGTGGAATTATCAAAAATCGACTGTTACATACAACCTTACTGAGGTTAGCTATGCGTGCGCTGTCATCCCAGCCTATCCACTCTTCCCTTTGTTTCAATCTCCATGCCGCAGAGCTAAAAGCAAAACCTCCCAGATAACCATAATGTTTGCTCTCTATCAAATACCTCATCTGATGACCGCACAAAGGACCACTGCAAAGATAGTGATAACGACTCATCAACTCTTTCCATATATGATGGTTTTTACTATATCGGCTGCTTACCCTGATTATCTGTATCTCTCCAAGTTCCGACAGATTGCATCTTATTTCAGCAATATCTGTTATCCATTTATCTCCATGACCCATCTTATCTTTAAAACAAGGCTGTTGATGGACTTGCGGT
>DYHD01000069.1 GCA_020724365.1 Thermodesulfovibrio yellowstonii
TGTCCTACTTTGAATTTTAAATTTTGAATCCACAGGTAGATATCTGCGGCTACCTCTATCCTACTCCCCCCTTAACAAAGGGCTGCAATTCCTTTAATTCCCCTTAAAAAAGGTGGATAAAGGGGTTGTTACCTTGCTTCTATCCTACTGGGATTGTTATAAGAATCTCTCAATTTAGATTGTAGGCATTCAGTTTTTAAAATTATTAGACTTAATATTTAATTATAGATTAAAAACAGAAAAAAACTTGTATATTGAATAATTCGGTGATTGTAGCAAAAATTATTATTATTAAACAAGTGAGGTGTTCTTACTGAAAAATAGAGATAGAGATGTCCCAAAGTTCCCTCTCCCTTGAGGGAGAGGGCAATGGTGAGGGGGAAGAATAATCCAGATGGTTACCCTCCCCTTAATCCCCTCCCGCAAGGGGGACTTTCAAGGAAATTTAATTTTCTATGTCTATTTCACGGTTCTTATGAAACATGAACAAATTAAAAAAAGTGTAAAAATTGTGATTTGCATCATATTTATTCTTCTTGCAATGCCTTATTATTAAATCAAGAAGTAAGATAAATAGGTTTCCGAAAGGGTAAACCTCGGGTAACCGGGGGACACAAAGCCACGGGTCCTGAAAAAGCTCAGGATAGCCGGGTTGCCGAAGAAACATAAACCACCTCCAGTGGTTATGTTTCAAGGCTCAAGAAGCAAACCATTAGGAGGTGGACAATGAAGGGTAAAGGAAAAATAAGGGTTGCAATAGGTTTTATAGCCATTGCAATTATATTGGCTGTATCAGTTATGGGTATATCGAATGCTTATGCAAATAATATGTGGGTTACAGCGTATTATGGCGCATGGATGCAGGGAGGTCCAGGTTGGACAGGTCATATGACTGCAGATAAGGTAGATTATTCTACGGTAACACACATAATACATTTTGTTATAGTCCCAAAACACGATGCTACGATTGATTACACAACAAGTAGTGTAACTCCTGAAAACTCTGCTTCTCTTATTAGTCATGCAAAAGCAGCAGGTAAAAAGGTTTTGATTTCAGTAGGTGGTACCGATACAGAGAGTGCTTTTTTAAGCGCTACAAGCGATGCAAATAGGCAGAAATTTATAAACAATCTCATCAATTTTATGGTTTCTCGCGGGTATGATGGTATAGATTTCGATTGGGAACCAATATCTACTACTTCAGTATCCAGAATTATAACCTTTATAAATGAACTCAGAGCCGAGATGGATAAAATAACCCCCCGCCCTATGTTGACAGCGGCTGTTGTATGGGAGCCGGGCTTATTCGCTCAATTACAGGATAAATTTGATCAAATAAATATAATGACCTATGATCTCGCAGGGTTATGGATAAATTCAACATGGTTTAACTCCGCCACTTATGATGGTGGTTATTGGTTTTCAAGCTCTGGAGCTGCCCCTTCTTCTGCTGGATTGGTTGATAGATTTATTGCAGCAGGGGTGAAAAAAGAAAAACTTGGCATAGGGATGGGATTTTATGGTTATGTTTGGAAAGGCGGCAGCGGCACCGCTACAGGCGGAGTTACTGCGCCTAATCAAACGTGGACTACATCGCCTTCTATAAATTCTTATACAAACTATTATGAGATAATGGATAAATATTATCAACCAGCTTACTATAGATATGACGCTGCAGCAGGCTCATCATATCTAAGCATCGATAAAGCAGGGTCTGCTGATGATATGTTTATCTCATATAATGATGAGGCAACCGCTTTTGAGAAAGTCAAATATGTAAGAGACAAGGGTATAGGCGGAATAATGATTTTTGAACTTGGCGGTGGTTGGAGACCTAATGCGCCTGTTCCAGATGCCCTGCTTCAATCAGTCAAGAGTGCGGTAATGCAGGTTGAAACACCTCTTCAAAATGCAGTTCCTTCATCTCCGATTTTGAGTTCTCCTTCTAATGGTGCAACAGGTGTAGCTGTTTCAACGACACTTTCTTGGAATACTTCTACAGGAGCCAATTCTTATACTTTGCAGGTGTCAAAAAATTCAGCTTTCACAGAGATATTGCATCATTTAGATCTGACATCAACTTCTTATAGCCTAAGTGGTTTGAGCAATAATACTTTATATTACTGGCGTGTGCAGGCAAAAAATGCTAATGGAAGCAGCAGTTGGTCAAATATTTGGAGCTTTACAACCATATCTGCAAATAACACTGTAATTGCTAATTTTAGCGGCAGTTCTGTATCCAATGGTGCTTTGCTTGCTTGGCAGACGACATCAGAAAGTAATAACAAGGGATTTGATATTGAGCGCAAATTATCTACATCAACCTCATGGTCAAGGATTGGTTATGTAGCAGGTGCTGGAGTATCTACAGCAGTAAAAAATTATAGCTTCACTGATACCAAAACCCAAAGGAAAAGGACATATAATTACAGATTGAAACAAATTAACTCAAATAATACCTTTACCTATAGTGCGGTTGTTACGGTGAGGAAGTAATTACAATACCAAGTGAAAAATATAAGTTAAAAATCTCCTGAGTATATCGCATTCTGTGTTATAAAGCGTTAAATAACTTGTAAAGAAAGCCTGGAGTCCTACTTCAGGCTTTCTTGATTTTACTCTAATTAAGACTTCTATTTAACCCAGAATTGTTATTGCAGCGTGATGCACTAACTCTAAATGACAATTCTGGGTTTATACTATGCTATCATTAGGCATTAATGAATATGAGGAGGAAGATCTATGAAACAATATAAAATTATTGTAGAAAAACATCCAGATGGATTTGTTGCTTATCCACTCGGGTTAAAGGGTATTGTGGTCGGACAAGGAGACACTTATGAAGAAGCCCTGTCGGATAGATTGATAGAAAGATTGAAGCATTACAAGCTGGTGAAAGGTCTTTCTTATAAGAGATTAGGCAAGGTGATGGGAAAAGATCCTGAGCAACTTACAGGTTGGTTGAGTAGCAGGATGAGACCGTGCAGGAGAAATATGGAGTTTTTTGAGGATTTCTTAAAAAAGATGAGTTTCGTATCTGCATCAAATTTGCACTATTGAATTTCTGAATTAAGAAAGCAATTGATTGTCACGTTCCAGATAATCGATAGGGAGGAGTATCTTAATGAATTATTTATATTTTGGAAAAAATATAAGCAAGATAAAAACAGTTGATAGAAGCAATATTATTTCTTACAATAAAGGTAAGGAATAATATCCTTACTGGAGGGCTGTATTACTGATGGCAAAATTAACTTCTAAAGTTAACCTTTAGATGTGACATTACAACCAAGTGTTATATAAAAGAAGTGATTATTTCATGAATTTTCAGAAATTGGAGTAATATTTGAAATCCATCAAACAGGGAAGCATACTCACTGGTCCTAACTGGCCTGAGCCTGTAGTGGTCAAGCTGATTGAGGAGATTGGTGATTTTGTCCATATAGTTGGTGCTACCAGATATTCAGGCATACATATTGACCAGCTAATTTCAAAAGAAGAATTTCAAAATATCACTATTGCTGATAAAAAATCGAGTTTTTCTGAAGAGGCTTGGAAAGTCTTTCTCTCCCTTGAAGCAGTGCGATACCGTTTTGCATCCATGTATGATCCTCTCCTTGCAATGAACACATCAAAAGTTGACCCGCTTCCGCATCAGATAGAAGCAGTCTATGGGTATATTCTCAGAATCCCAAGAATTCGTTTTCTGATTGCAGATGACCCCGGCGCTGGTAAAACTATCATGGCAGGGTTGATTATAAAAGAACTGAAGCTCCGCCAGTTAGTTAAAAGAATTCTTATTGTCACACCGGGGCATTTAAAGGATCAGTGGAGGCGAGAGTTAACAGACAGGTTTGAAGAGGCTTTTGAGGTAATAGACAGATGGAGAATGGATTCTCTTTACAGGGCAAATGTCTGGCTTAAAGAGAACCATATCATTACATCTATGGATTTTGCAAAGAGGGATGATGTGCTTCCATCTATATCTGCAGCGCATTTTGACCTGATAATAGTAGATGAAGCCCATAAGATGAGCGCCTACCGCTATGGTGAAAAAATTGATAAGTCAGAGCGATATAGACTCGGCGAGGTTTTATCTGATATTACCAATCATCTGTTATTTTTAACCGCAACGCCGCATAAAGGAGACCCTGAAAACTTCAGATTATTTCTTGACCTTCTTGAGCGGGGCTTCTTTGCCTCTAATGAGATGGTTTTAGAATCAATCAGGAACAAAGATAATCCTTTGTTTATAAGACGCATAAAAGAGGATTTAAAAGACTTTGAAGGAAAGCCATTATTCCTTCCGAGGCAGGTTAAGACTGTTTCTTTCAATCTCGGCGCTGATTCGCCCAACGAAAAGAACCTCTACAATGAATTATCAAAATATGTAAATACTCAATATAACAGAGCCCTCACAAAAGACATAAAGAGGAATGTGGCTTTCGCCCTTGTCATTCTCCAGAGAAGACTGGCTTCAAGCACCTATGCCCTTTTGAAGTCATTAGAGAGGAGAAAAAAAAGATTAGATGAGCTGCTCAAATATCCACCGATTCCTAATTCCCAATTCCTAACTCCCGACTTTGAAGTTGTGGAGGATATGGCCGAACAGGAAAGATGGAAAGAAGAAGAGATATGGGAAACCCTGAGTGTTGCTGAAAACAGAGAGGAATTAGAGAAGGAAATTAAGACAATTGAGAGTCTCATCAACATGGCAAAGGATGTGATAAAGGAAGAAGGAGAGATCAAACTCAGCCAATTGAAAGATACCCTCTTTTCCCTTAAAACTCAGTCCCTAATTCCCAACCCACAATCCCCAGCCTTTAAGATACTCATATTCACAGAATCAAGGGATACCCTTGAATACCTTCAAAAAAAGACTAAAGAATGGGGTTTTTCGACAAATATAATTCACGGCGGTATGAGGCTGCAAGACAGGATTAATGCTGAGGCAATATTCAAAAATGAAACAGAGGTAATGGTGGCAACAGAGGCGGCAGGCGAGGGAATAAATCTTCAGTTCTGCAATCTCATGATTAATTATGACATTCCATGGAACCCTAACCGACTTGAACAGAGGATGGGAAGGATTCACCGTTATGGACAGCAAAAAGAAGTCTATGTCTTTAACCTTGTTGCTGAGGATACACGTGAAGGCAAGGTCCTTAACAGGTTATTCTCAAAACTGGATGAAATAAGGCTGGCAATGGGTAGTGATAAGGTCTTTGATGTTTTAAGCGAGGTGCTATACACCAAGAACCTTTCGCAGCTTTTGATGGAGGCGGCAGCAAATGCAAGAAATATCGATGAGATCCTGAAAGAAATTGAAATTACTGTTGATGAGGACTATATATCGAAGGTTAAGGAAAATCTTGGCGAGACGCTTGCTACTCGATACATTGATTATACTCGCATTAAAGAAATGGCACAGCAGGCAAGAGAGCATCGTCTCATTCCTGAATATACAGAAAGCTATTTCAAAAAGGCGTTTATCAAGGCAGGCGGTAAATTCAAAGAGCGAAGGGATGGATTCCTCGGCATTGATTCGATGCCTTTTGATTTGCGGAAAATCGCTGATGAGGAAACCTTCAAGAAAGATTTTGGCCAGATACTTAAAAAGTACCCAAAGATAACCTTTGATAAAGATATCGCCTTTAAGACATCTGATGCAGAGTTTATCTCCTTTGGACATCCCCTTTTTGAGGCTGTGCTTAACTGGGTTGAAGTCAACCTCGTGGATTCCCTTATTAGCGGAGCAACATTCCTTGATCCCGACAGAAGGTTGGATGGATATATTCTTTTCTATGAGGGGGAAGTTAAGGATGGAACAGGCGCTGTTGCAGGCAAAAGACTGTTCTCGTTTTATGCCAATTCACCCTCACCCTCCTTTAGTAAAGGGGGGCAGGGGGGATTTGAGGCTGTGCCTATCTCACCGGCAGTAATATGGGACATTGTTGAAGACAACAACCCTTCCCCATCTCCTATCTCCAATCCCCAATATTCCGTTGTTGACGATATGGAAGCACTCAAGAGCAGAACATCTACCGGTGTTATCTCAAAACTTGAGGAATACAAGGCAGAGCTTTTGAAGGAACGCAGCCGTCAGTCTGAGATAAAAGAAAAGTATGGCATTAAATCGCTTGTATATCTTATTCTCAAACTTGATGGTGAATTGATTACGCTTTATGGCCGTAAAGAATCAGGAGAGAATGTTGACCTTGCTATCAGAAATAAAGAGGAAAGAAAGTCTGAATACGAAAAGGCATTAAAAGACCTGAAAATACAGATTCAGAAAGAGAAAAGCCTGACAATGACCATGCCCAAGTTTATGGGAATTATCAGGGTGAAATCGTCTGAAAAGATTAACCGTGCCATGCAGAGCGATGCAGAGATTGAGGCAATAGGCATGGAAATCGCTATGAAACACGAAAGCAATAATGGACGAACACCTGAAGATGTCTCATCTCAAAACCTCGGCTTTGATATACGTTCAACAGATAAAGATGCAATAGTAAGATACATTGAGGTAAAGGCAAGGGCTGAGAGTGGCGATATTGCCCTGACGCAGAATGAATGGTTCAAGGCGCACAGATTTAAAGAGGACTACTATTTATATGCTGTATTCAACGCCTCGAGCAAGCCGGAACTCTTCATAGTCCAAAACCCTGCGGAGTCCCTGCATCCAGAGGAAAAAATTGAAATAGTAAGATATATTATCAAGAGTGAAGATATCTCAAACAGAAAAGGGGAACTATTATGAGCAGAAAAAAGGCTGTTCAGACGGTTGATGAAGTCAAAGAAATACTCCAAAAACATAAGGATGAAATAGTGCAAAAATACAAGGTCAAAGAGCTTGGCATATTCGGCTCGTTTGTGAGGGGTGAGCAGGAAAAGATGAGTGATGTTGATGTGCTGGTTGAATATTATGAGCTGCCTGGCTTACTAGAATTTATTGACCTTGAGATATATATTGAAAAACTTTTAAGGAAAAAAGTTGATCTTGTTGAAAAAGAAGGGATAAGACCGGAACTGAAAAAAAGAATTCTTGATGAGGTTATTTATATATGACAAGGGAATACAAGCTTTTCATTCAGGATATTATTGATAGCATCAACAAAGCAGATTCATTCATTGGTTCTATGGAATATAATGATTTCTTTCTTGATGAAAAAACAAGGAGCGCTGTTGTGTGGCAAGTGCATATTATCGGAGAGGCCACTAAAAATATTCCTAAAAAAATAAAGGATAAATATAAGGATGTGCCATGGAGTGCAATGGCAAAAATGCGGGATAAGATCACTCATTTCTATTTTGGCATTAAATATGAAATAGTCTGGAAAGTTATCAAGGAAGAATTGCCGCCTATAAAGCTTAAGATTGAGCAAATCCTCAAAGACCTTGAGTCGGAGAACGATAATGTCAGGTAAAGACCGCCGCTTCATAGAAGAATCTTTTCCAGTTAAAGAAGTCAGCGTTGAATCTGCAAAAGAAAAAAATATCCGTCATGGACATATATCCACACTCCATATCTGGTGGGCAAGGCGTCCGCTCGCATCCTCAAGGGCAACAAATTATGCAGCATTAATTCCAGCACCAAAGGATATTGACGAATGGAACAAAAAGAGGCAATTTATAATTGACCTCTGCAAGTGGGAGAATTCCTTAAGACAGGACTTAATAGAGAAGGCAAGAAAAGATATTCTTGCTGCAAATGGAGGCAAGCCTCCGAAGGTGCTTGACCCATTTGGCGGAGGCGGAGCGATTCCTCTTGAAGCCTTGCGTCTCGGTTGTGAAGTTTATTCAAATGACTTAAACCCTGTTGCAGTCTTAATTCAGAAATGCACACTTGAATATCCACAGAAATACGGGAGATGGCCAATAGGAGATAGCCAATTGGGGAAGGGAGATAAAAATGAAGAAGATACAGAGTTATCAAGATTTGGATGTGTGGAAACAGAGCATGGAAATTATAGATTCTTTGCTTCAAGAGACAAGCACAATAGGGAAAATGATACTTGCTCTTATTCGCTCTTTAGAGAAGAGATAAACACAAAATTCCCCAATGGCAATCCCCCATTTCCCATCTCCAATCCCCTATTGGCTGCCGTTAAATATTGGGGCAATTGGGTTTTAGAGGAAGCAAAAAAAGAGATCGGGAAATTCTATCCACCTGATCCTGACGGCTCAATCCCTGTTGGCTATATCTGGGCAAGGACTATTCCCTGTCAGAATCCTTCTTGCGGTGCAGAGATACCTTTGATGAGGCAATACTGGCTTGCAAAGAAGGATAAAAAGAAAGTTGCCTTGTTCCCGTATGTGGAAACCACATCTGATTCACCCATTGGCAAGGGTAACCCCTCTTTAAATTCCCCCCTTATCAAGGGGGGACAGAGGGGGGTTAATTTCAAAATCGTTGGAGACGGCTATGAAAAAATGCCAGAGGACTTTGACCCCGAAAATGGCACAATCTCAAGGGCTGTTGCCACATGCCTTGTTTGCGGAGCGGTAGTTGATGATAAGACTACAAGGAAACTTTTTCAGGAGGGAAAATCAGGGCAGAGAATGATCGCAGTTGTCCTGCATCACCCATCTTCTCACTCCCTCTCCCCTTTGAGGGAGAGGGTTGGGGTGAGGGGGAAGACCTACAGGATTGCTACTGAAAAAGATATGCAGATTTTTAGTGAAGCAGAGGAGTATCTAAAAGAGAAAAGAGAAAGATTGATGATGGAATGGGGGATGGACCCTGTGCCTGATGAATTAGTCCCTACCCCTTGCCACGAAGTGGACAGACCACCTATGTATGGAATGAAGAAATGGGGTGACCTTTTTAATTCCCGCCAGAAGCTGGCATTGATTACTTTTGTGGAGAAAGTAAGAAAGGCGCATCAATTAATGACAAAACAAATGGTAGGTCAACCGTCCCGGTTGACACATCCTCAGTTGACAAAACCTATTAAAGATTTCACCATCACCAGACGGCACCTTCCCCACTGGCAGTCACCTAACGCTGTATATTTCCTTACCACAAGATGCATTAAAGGGAAAACCCTAACCGAAGCCGAGAGAAACATTGTGATAGAAGGGATTAAATACCTCGACGAAAGAAAGTATATTCTATATGCAACAGTTGTTATGCCTGACCATTTTCATCTTATCATTCAGCCTATTGAAAAAGTAGGTCAACCGTCCCGGTTGACAAAAGAGAAGTCCAGTTATTATTCACTTTCCGAGATTATGCATAGCATTAAAAGTTACACAGCCCATAAAATCTGTGGGTCAACCGTCTCGGTTGACAACAAATCAATTGACAAACAAATATGGCAACATGAGAACTTTGACAGAATCATAAGAGATGATGACGAGTTTTTTGAAAAGATGAATTACATATTGAATAACCCAATTAAATCAGGGCTTGTTGATGAACCAGATAAATACAAATGGCTATATTACATTGGCGATAAAATGGAATATGGGTCAACCATAGTTGACAACGGTAGGTCAACAATGGTTGATAACATTGATGGTAGGTCAACCGTCCCGGTTGACAATGATTCAATAAATGACAAGCGAGACGCTTGTCCTACCATTCATTTTAATGAGCCATGGTATGCAAAGGCGGTGGTGAGTTATCTGGCTTTGGGGATAAACAGATTAGCTACATACTTAGTTATGCTAACAAGATGGCGTGCCGATGTTCTCTCTTTTGAAAGAGCATTTGATAGACAGGCATTGCCTATGGTTTGGGATTATGGAGAAGTGAGTCCATTTAGTGATGCACGAGGATGCTGGAATTTAGAGCCAATGTTAGAAGCAATTTTGCATTGTTCTCAAACCCTGAATCCTGAATCCTTAATTCCTAATTCCCTATCTCCTATCTCCCATCCCCTATACCCCGTTGTTACCCAATCCTCCCTGCCTGTCCCTGTTGTGACGCAGGCAAGCGCCACCTCTCTTCCCTATCCTGACAACTACTTTGATGCTGTTTTCACAGACCCGCCTTATTATGACAATGTTGGTTATGCCAGTCTTTCTGACTTTTTTTATGTCTGGTTTAAAAGGACGGTTGGTAACCTTTATCCAGAATTTTTTTCGACCCCTGTAACACCTAAATCAGAGGAAATTATTTCAGACCCAAATCGTCATGGTGGAAAAGAAAAATCTAAACATTTTTTTGAAGATAAGCTCAAAAAATCATTTCAAGAAATCCACAGAGTTTTAGAACCTAATGGAATTGCAACAATTGTCTATGCCCATAAATCAACCGCCGGATGGGAAACCGTAATAAATGCACTACTGGATTCAGGGTTAATTGTAACTGCAAGTTGTCCATTAAATACTGAAATGCAGTCACGATTGAATGCGAAAGAGACTGCATCTCTTGCCTCCTCCATCTACCTTGTTGCCCGCAAGATGGAGAGGCAGCCTACAGGTTTTTACAATCAGGTTAAGGAAGAACTCAAACAACATCTCAACAAAAAACTTGACCGTCTTTGGCAGGAAGGGATTGGAGGGGCGGACTTTTTTATTTCTGCAATAGGCTCTGCTATTGAGGTCTTCGGGAAATATGAAAAGGTGATGGATTATGAAGGCAATATTATCCGTGCAGACAGGCTTCTTGAAGATGTGAGAAAGATTGCCACTGATTATGCAGTGCGTCAGATATTGCATAATGGCTTTGCAGGAGAAATTTCAGATTTAACTCGTTTCTATGTCCTTTACCGCTGGGATTTTGGAGAGGCAAAGGTTCATTTTGACGAGGCAAGAAAACTTGCCACAAGCTGCGGCATTGACCTTGCCTCTGAATGGAATAAGAATGGTTTCATAAAGAAAGAAAAGGAATTTATTAGAGTATTAGGTCCTCACGAGAGAAAGGCAGGAGATAGCCACTTTGGAATAGCCAATAGCCAATGGGAAATGGGTAATAGGGATAGGAACATAACCCCATCCCCCATTTCCCATCTCCCATCCCCTGAATTGATTGATGTCCTTCACAGCGTCCTTTTACTATGGGAAAAAAGCAAAAAAGATGATATGATAGAATTGC
>DYHD01000070.1 GCA_020724365.1 Thermodesulfovibrio yellowstonii
ATTGTCCGGTCAAGCCGGACAATGACAACATGCGAGTTTTTAGACAGGCTCTTAATCCCCTCTTTTTAGAGGAAAACATAGCAACTCTCATGTATATATTAAGAAGGGAAACATAGTAATTCCATCTAAAAAGAGGGGTTAGGGGTGTGTTATATGTGTATTTTTGGAGCAAATCAATTTATTAATCATAGACTATCAAAGTCCTTAAAGGAGCTTTATTTTTAATGTCTGATAAACAAATATTTTCTAATCTTGCCATTCTATATGAGTTAAATAAAATAGAATTTGAGAGAAAATTAGCGATTTTTCCAGAAAGTTTACGATATTATGTCGTTTTAGCAAGTAGTATTATTGGGACCGAAAACTCTAAGAGACTGAACGAAACGCCCCAAAAGCTTATTGATAATAGTGAAGAATTTGTCAAAAAAATGCTTGAACTCTCAACTACTATACCTGATGTTGCTTTCAGAGATATTCTTGAAAATTACCTTATCGAAACATTAAAAGATGAACTAAGGTTTAATTGTCTCAATTGCCGGGAGTTTAAGAATTGCCTTGATATTGAAAATCAAGATGAGATTGGGGAGCTCTTTCATAGAAGGGTGCTTGGCGAAGAAACTGATGAGCTAAAGCAGGAGATAAGGGAAAAGATTCAAAATGCCTTAAAAAAGATACCGCACATTAATGCTGATGATGCATCAAGGCTGTGTCTTCATTTTATCCATAACTATACCTGTGAATCTATCGGTAAAGTTTTTGGTCGTTATGCCGATATCGCTACCAAGCTTAGAAATGATTTCGGGATTAATTATGTAAAAATCCAGAGAAGCCTTATAGCTCTGAACATGGAATTCTTTGAAAAAAACAAGAGCTACTCAGCGTAATAGAAATAAAGATAGAACCGCGAAACCATTAGGCTTATCTATTATTGCGGGAGCCCGAAGGGTTTGTAGCTACATCTCATTTTGGACTGCTATAGCCATTTAATAAATTCTAATGTTGCTGAACAAGTATCTGGATATAAGCCCTCTCTCTTAAGGCTTTTAGCCAATTTTTATATACCTTCATAAATTTCTCTTCAGCCAGTTTCTGCCTTATCTGTTCATTAATCTGTCGAGATTTATCTGTAGTTACAATGGCATTTAGTCTTAAAATATGTATCCCATTTGCCGACCAGAAAGGCTCACTTATATCTCCTGCCTTCATTTTAGACAGGACTAATGAAAACTCTTCAGATAAATCAGCTTTATTGATTAATCCTATCGCTCCGCCTGAACGGGCTGTTGCATCTTCTGAATATTTCATAGCTGTCTGAGCAAAATCCTCACCTGCTTTCAGTTTGTTAAATATATTCCTTGCTTTCTCTTCATCTGAGGACCTATTATTACTTTTCTTTATAAAAATATAGCTTAGATTATATCCATCATATTGAGATATAAGTTCTTTATTCTGTGAAATATACCTGCTTATGCTTTCATCATCAATTACTATCCTGCTTCTTATTTCCTGGTCTATTAATCGCCCAACTGTAATTTTTTCTTGAAGTTTTTTCTTATACTCATCAAGGGTAAAGCCTTCTTTTTTTAGGGTTATAATAAACATATCGTCAGTCATAGAATATTTTTCCTTAAGGCTTTTTATAGCACTTTCGATTTCATCAGGACTGATAAATATACCTATTCTTTGAGCTTCCTGCAGCTGCAATCTCATATCAATAAAAGACTCTAAAAAAATTAACTCATTTTTCTTGAACAATTGCTTTTTCTCATCACCGCTTAAATTGCGATGAGACTCAGAAAATTCAAATTCCATTGCTTTATAAATATCGCTCCATGTAATCGCTTCTTTATTGACTATAGCTACTATCTTATCGAGCAATACGGGTTCGCTTGCCAATGCAATAGAACAAATACTCGTAAATGCAAAAAGCATAACACTTAATATTTTTATATACCTCACTATAACCTCCATTTAATAAAATCTTATGATGAACTTTATCAGCAAATCCTTGGTAATTGTTCACCATACGGCATAGAAACTATCCTCGTACCGCCTATAGATGTTTTTATCATAACAATACCATCAAAATTTTGGTTTTTAAAACCCACTTCTCCAATAACAGTAGAGTTTAACCCTATGTCAACACTACGCATTATTTCTAAAATAGGTTCAACAGTATGAGGAGAGACGATAGCTAACAAAATACCTTCATTAGCGACATCTAAAACATCAATACCTAATAATTCACAGGCGCCTTTGACCTCGCCCGAATAAGGGATAAGATCTTCATATATTATTAGCTGCAATCCCGAACTGATTGCTATTTCATTAAGGGCAGATGAAATGCCTCCCCTCGTGGGGTCACGCATAATTCGTATAAAAGAGTGATATTGTAGCATTTTTTGAACGAGTCCATTCAATGGAGCGGTATCACTCAATACCACCGGCTCAAATGATAAGCGGTGCCTTTCTGACATCACGGCTATTCCGTGATTGCCTATCAATCCGCTTACTATTATTTTATCGCCTGGCATTATAAGATTAGAGCCAAAGCCGATGCTTTTAGGGATAAACCCTATTCCGCTTGTATTGATAAATATCCCATCTGCTTTTCCTTTTTCTGTAACCTTTGTATCGCCAACTACTATTTTCACACCAGCTTTTTTAGCTGCAGATGACATAGCAGAAACGATCTTTTTAAGATCATCAATTAGGAATCCTTCCTCAATGATAAACCCTACAGATATATATTTGGGGACTGCACCAACAACTGCAAGGTCATTTACCGTGCCATTTATTGCAAGGTTACCAATATTGCCACCCGGAAAAAAAATAGGCGAGACGACATATGAATCAGTGGTAAAAGCGAGTTTAAAATCATTTTTTGGGGCACAAAATTCATAAAGCATTAAAACTGCTGAATCATTAAGTTCAGATATTTCAAATTCTGGCTGAAACAGCCCTTTTATCAAATCTTGCATTTGCCTGCCGCCGCTGCCATGTCCAAGCTGTATTCTTTGCATATTAATTCTCCTATTCTATCTGCATATCTAATGACTTAGAGGCGAGGCTCTCTTTTTTGGGTCCAAGGGCTGTGATATAATAGGTCGTCATCATGGAAAGAGGTTCTGAATCAATAAAAACTGGGCTAATGCTTTCACCGATCAAGCTAAAATTAGTCTCTAAATGCCTTTTCCTATAGATCCTATAGCCTTTTACCCATATCTCAGGATTCTTCTGCCAGATTAGATAAATCCTTTTTTCTAAAGGCGCATATTTCAATCCCAGTGGGGCTGATGGAGTGAAATCAGCAGGATTAACCTCTATCTCCTCTGACGCAGGGCTTTCATCCCTTATCTCAGAGCCATGAAGTGATCTTACTGTGTAGTAGAAGACTTTCTTAGTATCTATCACATCAATAAAAAAATTCTCTTTTATAGGGGTCTTATTAAGTGGATTAATGGAATAGCTGCCTTTCTTGGGACTTTTATAAATATTATATTTAGCATCTGGTATTTCCTGCCATTGTATCCTGATAGAATCATCTAAGAGTATATAAGAAATGTCTTCAGGTTTGGGTAGAAGCTGCAGAGGCACTACTTCTATTACAGAAGAATCCTCACTATAAATATTTCTTAGACTAAGACATCTTATCTTGTAATAATATTTCAGACCAATATCAAAATCCCTGTCTATATAGAATAATTCATTTATATTTAGAAAGGCTAATTCTCTATAATCTGTATTGTTTGCATCAGACCTTAAAAGTTGGCAACCCTTTATTTTTGGTCTTTCTGATACGGGGTAATTCCAAGATATGTATATTTCATTGTCTCGGTGTAAAGCTCTGAGATTTTCAGCAATGGCTGGCTTTTCGAATGTTTTAAGGGTAAGGTCACCTTTTTTCCCGCAAGAATTCGATATAAGGACAATAATAGAAAGAAAAAGCATCAATAAAAAATATTTTGTAACAGCCATTATTATCCTTTAATAATTTTAAATTTACATTATTTTAAAGCAAAAACAACAAAACATTCAATTTCAAGATATTACCCGCATGGATGCAGCAATTCTTGGTGAACAGTTCCGATGGAACTTTAACGATGCCGAACTTCTCGTATTTATCTTCAAACTTTACCTTTCAAGTGCTCGCAATGACAGCAAAATCAACGAGTATTTAATGTTCATTACGGATTATGGTATAGACAAAAAGATATTTTATTCATTATACTCAATACTTAATCACATCTATCCAAAATAAATTTTTATATACACCGCAGTCGCAGGGATAGGGATATGATGCGATTCTTTGAAGCCAAAGACAAAGTAGATTTCAATTTAACTATGACCTCTTGTTTTAACATAAAGAATAGCCTAAGGCTTTTTTGGGTAGTTTATTTTCTTATATTTGCTGTAATCCTGCCATTTTCGCACTGCCATGCTGATAGTGAAAACCATTTCCATAATGCAGAGTGCAATAAAATTCTGCCCTTTTTTTCAGACTATACTTGCTGTGAATTTCATCCCGAAAAAAATGATAGCCGCCATGATCATCATTCCCATTTCTTATTAGAAAAAGCTGGAACAAACAATCGCTCAAATCCTGAGAAAGTCCAAAAAAGCGAATCACTGAATTATGTAGCGATTTTAAAAGATCAAACCACTTTATATTTAAAGCCTTTATTTGTAAATATTAGCCAATATATTATTGTAAAATCCGTTGATGGCTTTCTTGCCTTATACTCAGGACTCTCTCCTCCCATTATTTAAGTTGTAAACATCCGAGTAATCTTAAACTAAATTATTTTGAATTAAGTTTTATATGGAGGCATTATGCAATATTTGTTTGTGTTAATCCTCTTATTTCTTCAGGTTTCTTTTGCCTTTGCTGAAAAACAATTGAGCCTGAATGATGCAGAGAGGATGCTTGTTGAAAACAATCTTGAATTAAAAGCTAAAAGGGCTGAACTAAAGAGATATGACGCTGAGGTAATAAGAGCAGGACTTCTGCCAAATCCAACCGTGAAATACAATATGGATTCGCTTAAAAACGGTGAAAAAGAATCAGAAGAGACCTATTCCATAAGTCAGAGCATAAACATTGTCGGAAAGAGGGGATTAAGAATTGAGACTGCCCTGAAAAGAAAAAATGCCCAATACTTGCTGTATGAGCAGGAAATCCTTAATTCCATATCAATGTTGAAACATATCTATTACAGAATTATTCTCCTTAAAGAGAATGCAGGCATAATAAAAGGCTTTCACGAGAAATTTATAGATATGGAAAACAGAATGGCTAAGAGACTCGATGCCGGCGATGTTTCAGAGGTGGAACTGATGAGACTTCATTCCGAGAGGAAAAAGCTCGAAAGGCGAATATCCGGCATTGGTTTAGAGATAATCGAAGAACAAAGAACCCTTGCGATGCTTTTAAATTTACCCTTGCAAGATATTAGCTTAAAAGAAAGGCTTTATTATGAGCCTGCAATCCTTGACGCAAAAATTTTGCTGAATCTGGCAATAGAAAAAAGAGGAGACATAAAAGCCGCATCTGCACTTGTGGATGCCGCAAACTCTTCCCTGAATTTATCAAAAAAAGAAGCCTTCATGCCTGTTGACATAGAGGTCGGATACAAAAAACGAACGGGCGGGTTCAATGGCTTTGTGTTTGGCGTATCCATTCCGCTTCCATTTTTCAGCAGGAATCAAGATGGTGTTGCTTCTGCTGCAGCAGAGCTTGAGGCTGAAAAGATAAGGGAAGAACTTGTCAAAAAGCGCGTTTTGAATGAAATTAATCTCCTTTTATATAGAACGACTTCCTTAAGTGAACGGATTGCCGACATATTTAAACAAGTGAAAAACGCAAAAGAAATAACAAATATCGTGTTTCTTTTATACGAAGAAGGAGAAGCAGGCTTTGTGGAAATGTTGGACGCTGTTAGAACCGAGAGTGAATTATCTATGGAATACAACAACCTGATTTACGATTACATGACAGCCCTGTTTGAGATAGAAAAAGCTGCCGGAGTAAATCTTATGAAAAATGGAGTGGTAAAATGACAAGATATATTGCCTTATTGTCGATTATTTTTAGTCTTATTCTGTTCGCTGCAGGGTGTGCACATAAACATGAACATGAAGAGATTCATGCCGAAACTATACAGCAGACCATTTGGACATCAAAGACAGAACTTTTTGTTGAGTATGATGAATTAGCGGCAGGACAAATGTCCGGGTTTCTCATCCATGTCACGAGATTGGCTGACTTTAAGCCTCTAACTCAAGGCATGGCGACCCTCTCTTTTACTCATCAGACAGGAGAGAGCTTCAATGTTGTGATTGATTCACCGGCAAGACCCGGGATATTCAAAACAGATGTGGCTTTCAAAAGCCCTGGCAAATATTCTTTTAAGATAAACCTTGACAGCAAGGAATTATCAGATGAAATTGCGCTCTCCGATATAGAGGTTATCGACAAGAAAAAAGAGCAAGAAAAAGGTGAGGAAGAAAAAAGAGGCGGTCCTCAAATAGCACTTTTAAAGGAACAGCAATGGGTCGTTGAGTTTATGACGGAGCTCCCTTCAAAAATGACCCTTTCGACCTCTTTTGCAGCAATGGGCGAGTTGATTCCGGTTTCCAATGCCGAACTTACAGTATCCGCCCCACTGTCAGGCATTGTATCAGCTTCAAAGCCTCTTCCATTTATAGGAAAGAAAGCAGCCAAAGGGGATGTGCTGGCAGTTATAGAGCCTGCTGCCCACCTGCAAGGAGGCATTGGACAGTTGACATCTGCATACGCAGAAGCCAAAAACAAAATTGTGCTTGCACAGAATGAATATGAAAGGGCAAGGAGGCTTTATGAGGCAAAGGCGATTCCTAAGAGACGTCTTGAAGAGGCGGAAATATCATTAAACACGGCAAAGGCGGCTTTTGAGCCTATTGAAAAAGCAATGGCTGATATTAAAAACAGCGCTTCCGATGGCAAAATCATTGTCAGAGCGCCTATAAGCGGAACAGTTGTTGAGGTAATGACATCAAATGGAAGGTTTATGGATGCCGGTCAGCCCATTGCGAGGATAATCAATACATCACTGCTACATCTGAGAGCAAATGTGGCTGTCACAGAAATAGGGAATATAAAACTTCCTGATAAAGCATCATTTACCATTCCTGGTATTGGAGAAGAATTCAGACCAACAAGGTTGATTGCTGTCAATGATCTGGTTGATACAAAGAGTCGCACAGTCCCGGTAATTTTTGAGGTGAATAATCAAAAAGGGCTTTTAAAAGCCGGCATGTTTGCTAATGTTTTAATTAAAACAGGCATGGAGAAAGATGCTATGGCGCTGCCCGAGAGCGCCCTATTTGAAGATGAAGGAAGGCATTTTGTCTTTATTCAGCTCTCAGGAGAGGCATTTGAAAGAAGAGAGGTAAAGACAGGGGTAAGGGATAAAGGTTATGTGCAGATAAAAGAAGGCATTAAGGCAGAAGAACGAATCGTAACAAAAGGCGGATATTATGTGAAGCTCGCATCCATGTCTGCAAGAATGCCGCAAGGTCATGGACATGACCATTAAAAAGGAGAATAAATATGCTTGACAGGTTTATAAAATTCTCTCTGGAAAATAGATTATTGGTAATTGTCTTTTCTGTATTTTTGTTAATTGCAGGGATATATACAGCTTTAAAGATTCCTGTTGATGTATTTCCTGATCTGACTGCTCCTACTGTGACTATTATGACTGAATCTCACGGCATGGCGCCAGAAGAAGTAGAAACCTTGATAACCAAGCCTATAGAAAGCGCAATGGCTGGGGCAACAGACGTAAGACGCGTCAGGTCATCTTCGACATTCGGCATTTCAACAGTCTGGGTGGAGTTTCAATGGGGGACCGATATTTACAAGGCAAGACAGGTCGTCAATGAAAAGCTTCAGTTAGTCTCGCCGAATATTCCTAAAGGGATAATACCAGTGCTTGCGCCTATTGCATCTATTATGGGTGAGATTATGTACGTGGGGCTCTGGAGCGATAAACATTCTTCAATGGAAATTAAAGAGATAGCGGATTTTGTCATTAGAAAAAGACTTCTCTCTGTGCCAGGAGTATCTCAGGTCGTAATCATCGGAGGAGAAACAAAGCAGTATCAGATAAAAATAGACCCTTTGAGATTAAACGGCTATGGCATAACTCTAAATCAGGTCATGAATGCCGTAGGTGAATCAAATGAGAATTTTTCAGCAGGGGTGATGAAGTCCGGTGAACAGGATTACTTAATCAGAGGCATCGGAAGGGCAAAGACTATTGATGATATAGGAAATTCTGTTGTCACTACTAATGAAGGCATACCTGTCTTTGTGAGGGATGTGGCAAAAGTAGAGCCGGGCCCGGCTATAAAAGTAGGGGATGCTTCCGTGGAAATGAAGCCGGCTGTGCTTGTGGCAATACAAAAACATCCTGACATAAATACCATTGAGCTTACAAAAAGACTCGAAAAAACTCTGTCAGAGATTGAGAAGACATTGCCAGACGGCGTGAAGATTGATACAAATCTTTTCAAGCAATCAGACTTCATTATCAGGGCAATAGACAATGTCAAAAAGGTCGTCCTTGAGGGAGCGGTTCTGGTCATAGCAATACTATTTCTCTTCCTCGGAAATATCAGAACTACGGTAATCTCCATAACAGCCATACCCCTGTCCCTGATATTCTCAATATTTGTTTTGAGGCTCTTTGATATAACCATCAATACCATGACACTCGGCGGCATGGCAATTGCCATAGGAGTTATTGTTGATGACGCGATTATAGATGTAGAAAATGTTTTCAGGCGGCTGAAGGAAAATCATAGAAAATCAGAGGAGCATCGAAAATCTTCGTTTGAGGTGATATTTGAAGCCTCAAAGGAGATAAGGTCATCTATTGTCAATGCCACCTTGATAATTATTATTGTATTCCTTCCATTGTTTTTCCTTAGCGGAATAGAAGGAAGGCTTTTAAGACCCCTCGGCATTTCGTATATGGTATCTATAGGCGCATCTCTGATAGTCGCACTTACTGTTACGCCTGCACTTTGTTCGTATTTGCTTCCAAGGGCAAAGTTTATGGAAAAAGAGGGGGAGAGCTTTGTTGTGAAATGGCTTAAAAGAGCCTATAGACCGGGCATAGATATGTCATTAAAAAGACCCAATCTCGTAATTGCGGGCTCTTTTATTGTCTTTATTGCCTCGCTGATACCATTGTTTTTTGTTGGAAGGTCTTTCCTGCCGTCTTTCAATGAAGGCTCATTGACAGTAATGATGGCAACAGCACCGGGGACGTCAATTGAAAAATCGACAGCTATAGCTTCCCTTGCCGAAGGAATACTGCTTAACCATCCAAATATTACAAAGACAGCAAGAAGGACAGGAAGGGGCGACCTTGATGAACACGGGAAGCCTGCCAATGCCTCAGAGATAGAAGCAAAGATAGAGTTAAACGGCAGGAGTCTTGATGAAGTGCTTAATGAAATCAGAAAAGACATGTCTGCAATCCCGGGGACAGTAATAAACTTTAGTCAACCTATAAGCCACAGAATAGATCATATGCTCTCGGGAACAATGGCAAACATCGCTGTAAAGGTATTCGGACCGGAACTTTACAGATTAAGGGCAATAGCAGAAGATGTAAGATTTGAAATGTCAGGTGTTAAAGGCGTGGTGGACCTCTCCGTTGAACAGCAGGCTGACATTTCACAGTTGAGGATAATACCGGACAGGACAGAACTCGCAAAATATGGCATCTCAGTTGCAGACCTCGCAAAGGCTGCTGATACAGCAATGGCAGGAGAAGTAGTTTCAAGGACAGTTGAAGGCGACCGGGGATTTGATGTTGTGGTCAAGTTTGATGACAGCATAAGAGACAACATCGAAAACATAAAGAATATGCTTATTGACACCCCTTCCGGCAGTAAAGTTCCCCTCTCAGCCCTCGCAAAAGTTGTCTCTGCAAAAGGACCAAACAGTATAAGCAGGGAAAATGTTCAGAGAAAGATCGTTGTTCAGGCAAATGTATCAGGAAGAGATCTGAGGAGCGTTTATGAAGAAATTAAGGGAAATATAGAGAAGAATCTAAAACTTCCGGCAGGATATTATATAGAATATGGAGGACAGTTTGAAGCCGAGGCAGAGGCAGCAAGGATGATAGGGCTTTTGAGCATAGCCTCTCTTCTTCTTATAATCCTTATTCTTTATATAGAATTCAGGTCATTCAAAACCGCTGCCCTTGTTATGGTAAATCTGCCGCTTGCCCTAATCGGAGGCATACTTGCTGTATTCTTTACTGGAGGCGTCATAAATATCTCCTCTATGGTCGGATTTATCACCCTCTTTGGAATAGCTACACGCAACGGTATTTTATTGATATCCCATTATCAATATCTAATAAAAGTTGAAGAAAAGCCCTTTAAGGAGGCTGTCCTTCAGGGGTCTATGGAAAGGCTCAGGCCTGTGCTTATGACAGCCCTTGCAGCAGGACTTGCCCTTGTTCCGTTTGCAATCGCCTCTGATAAGCCCGGAAATGAGATACTCTCGCCCCTGGCAATAGTGATTTTAGGTGGACTGTTCAGTTCCACAGCGTTAAATATGATTGTTTTGCCATCGCTATATATAAAGTATGGGAAAGAAAAAATAAAATGAGTTGTAGTTTTCAAAATTCTAAGCAAGAAAAATGCTAAACAGATGGTAATGTCAAAAGTTTTATGAAAAAATACCCTCTATCAGTTTGAACCGTTTAAACCGTTTAAACCGTTTAAACCGTTTAAACCGTTTGAACCGTTTGAACCGTTTGAACAGTTTGAGCCGTTTGAACCGTTTAAACCGTTTAAACCGTTTGAACCGTTTGAACCATTTGAACAGTTTCAGC
>DYHD01000071.1 GCA_020724365.1 Thermodesulfovibrio yellowstonii
CGATCAAGTCGGGGAATGACAGTCGAGTGAAATCGTAGTTTTTAGACAAGCTCAACTCCACTTTATTAAGAGGGGTTAGGGGTGTGTTATGTGTTTTATCCAAATCGAGATTTGGGTAAAATTACCAAACTTGCACAAACAATCAAAGAAATTGTAAGATAAAAAAAGATATTTAAACCTTAATCCCTTTGTTTAAAGGGGTTTTTTTACGCTCTAAAGCTGGCAGCATGTCTTATTTTAATCTCCTCTTTAGAGTTAAATAAAGCTATTAAAATTTCAAAGATAAGATTTACATAAATTATGAATAAAGATAAAGAAATAAAAAAAATCTCCGTTGTTGATCAAATATGGAACTTCTTTTCCTCAGTTATACTTGCTGTTGTCGTTTTTACCCTCATCTCGGTTACTTCTTTAGTTGGCACAATAGTAGAACAGCAAGCTGAGCCTCAGAGAAACATATTGTTATTGAAAAAACTTTTTGGTGAATCTGCCGCTCCAACAGTTTATAAAGTTCTGGACTCATTAGGTTTTACCGATATGTATCATTCATGGTGGTTTATTGCTTTATTGTTTATCTTTGCTGCTAACCTTGTAATATGCTCAATCGAGAGGCTGCCTAATATATTGAAATCAATGAAGGAAAAGCCTTCATTTCTTAAAGACGAACATTTCAATATCATGCCCATCTCGAAAGAGATTAAATTAAAAGAAGAACCAACAAATTCTCTTAAAAAAACTGAACACACTCTTAAAAAAGCTGGATTTAAGACTTATATCTTTAAAAATGAAGATACATCTCAAATATTTGCTGAAAAGGGCAGATATAGCAAGCTGGGTGTTTATATAACCCATTTAAGCCTCTTATTGATATTGATTGGTGCTGTGATAGGCATATACTTCGGCTTCAACGGCTATCTCAACCTTCTGGAGGGCACCCAATCCTCAGTCGCTTATCATAGAAATGAAAATGAAATACCTTTAGGTTTTGAGATAAGGTGTGATGATTTTGATGTTACATTCTATGAAAACAGCGATACCCCTAAGTCATTTACGAGTATGCTTGCTATCATTGAAGACGGCAAAGAGGTTCTTAAAAAAACTATATCTGTCAATGATCCTCTTAAATATAAAGGCATCACCTTTTATCAATCAAGCTATGGATTCTCTCCATCAATGGAGTCTTTGTTTAAATTCAAGATTACATCAAATAGTGGGAACAATCATGAAGTAGCTTTAAGATTTGGCGAATCTTTTTCTATCCCTGATTCTAAAATAAGAGGGGTGATTTCAGATTTCAGCCCAGCTCTTGCTATTGACAAGTCGGGGAGATTATTTACATACACTGACTCTATGAATAATCCTGCTGTTTTTATTGAATTTTTTGAAGATAATAAGCCTGTTTATAACCAGTGGATATTAAGAAGATACCCTGAGACATGGAAAGTGCCTGATGCAATGATAGAATTCCAAGATCTCTGGAAGGCTCAATATACTGGCTTGCAAGTTAGGAAAGACCCTGGTGTGTGGCTTGTTTATCTCGGCTGTTTATTGATGAGCATCGGGCTATATATGGCTTTATTTAAAAACCATTTAAGGATATGGATTAACCTGAAACCAGAGAAAAATGGCACAAAACTTTCTCTAAGAGCATCAACTAATAAGTATAAAACATCATTTGAGCAAAAGATTGATAAGATTATTAATACATTACAGTAATAAATACCACTTGCAAGTTTTTTAAGTATCGGAGGATAGATGGATAGTTCTCTATTTTTTGGGGTCTCAACCATTGCATATATTTTAGCAATGATTGTATATATAGCTTATCTTGCATTCAGAAAAGAAGCGATAGGTTTAGCAGCTACTTCACTTACTATAACAGGATTTGTTTGCCATACCATCGCCTTTGGGGTTAGATGGAAAGAGTTCAATGATATAATGCAAATGGGCTTACTACGTTCCATACCTCTTACGAATCTCTATGAGTCCCTTGTATTTTTTGTATGGTGCATAATCCTTGTTTATCTTATAATCGAATTCAAATATAAAAACAGGACATTTGGAGCTTTTATAACCCCAATAGCAGGTATGGTACTGGCATTTATTGATATCTCAGGCATGTCGAAGGATATTCATCCGCTTATTCCGGCTCTCCAGAGTAACTGGCTTTTGGCACATGTAACGATGAGTTTTATAGCTTATGCAACCTTTGCTGTTTCATTTGCAACTGCATTGATGTATCTTATTTTGACAACTGATAATAGACGAAGCGGCTCTTATATTTTCTGGACGATAACGGCTGGACTTTTTGCTGTGATTTTGTTTGCTATGGCTTTGGATTTTCTGGTATTCAAGGTGGTGCCAAGCGGTAATGAGTCTTTCATAAAAAACCATTTATTAAAGGCAACTTTAAGGAGTGAATCGGGGCTAATTGTTGCGATAAGCTTTATTGCATTTTGTATCTTGATATTTTTGGTCTGGAGATTCGGGCATCTATTTAAACAATTAATCCAGTCATTCTCTGTTTCAGAAAATCTCCTTGATGACCTTACTTATAAAAACATAGCTGTTGGATTTCCAGTTTTTACACTCGGCGGATTAATATTTGGGGCAATTTGGGCTGATCAAGCATGGGGAAGATATTGGAGCTGGGATCCGAAAGAGACATGGTCTCTTATAACATGGTTTGTATATGCATTCTATCTGCACGCCCGATTTCTCAGGGGATGGAGAGGAAGGAAAATTGCTATAGTTGCCGTAGTAGGATTTTTCAGCACTCTTTTCACATACCTTGGAGTTAATCTGCTTCTAAGTGGGCTCCATGCTTATGGCGGGATCTGAAATATCTTATGTTATCGCTTGGTATTGACACTTCATGTGATGATACTTCTGCTGCTGTTGTCATTGATGGCACAAAGATGCTTTCAAGTGTTGTATCTTCACAATCGTTTATACATAAGAAATATGGCGGGATAGTCCCTGAACTTGCCTCAAGAAGACATATTGAGATGATAATGCCCGTAGTTCAGGAATCCCTTCTATTGGCTAATGTCACGCTAAAAGATATTGATTTTATCTCTGTTTGCTACGGACCTGGCTTGATTGGCTCTCTTTTGGTTGGCTGTGGTTTTGCTAAAGCAGTCGGATTTGCAGGCAGGATACCAGTTGTGCCTGTGAATCATCTTGAAGGGCATATTTTTTCCATATTTCTTGAATATAGCGATCTTGATTTCCCCTTTCTTGCTATGGTCGTGTCTGGAGGACATACATGTCTTTATATAATCAAAGACTTCGGGCAATATATTGAACTTGGCAGGACAAGGGATGACGCCGCTGGAGAGGCATATGATAAAGTAGCAAAAATATTAGGACTAGGCTATCCAGGTGGTCCTGTTATTGATAAGCTTGCTAAGGTTGGCAACTCAAAGGCTTTTAACTTGCCACGAGCATACCTACCCGAATCATTTGATTTCAGTTTCAGCGGAATTAAGACGGCTGTTAAATTAAAAACACAACAAGAAAGTCTATCATCAACTGGTGGAACAATCAATGCACAGATTACTAAAGACTTTTGTGCTTCCTTTCAGGCAGCAGTCGTAGATGTATTGGTCAGGAAAATAGAATGGGCTGTTGCAAAGCAAAGCATTAGAAAAGTTGTGCTTTCAGGCGGGGTTGCAGCTAATAGTGAATTAAGGGAGAAGATGAAAGAGATGGCAGAAGAAAAGGAGTTTAAGTTGTATCTCCCGTCAATCTCTTTGTGCACTGATAATGCAGCTATGATTGCTGCTGCTGGATATCATCATTTTTTGTCAGGCAATATAGCATCTTTAGGACTAAATCCCAAGGCATATCTGCCTTTATAGGTATAGCTGAAAGGAGTTTTTTATGATTATTGGCATAATATCAGATACCCATGACAATCTTGACAAGTTGAAAAAAGCCTTTGATATATTTCTTGAAAGAGATGTTAAACATATTATACATGCTGGGGATTTTACATCTCCCTTTACAGCAAAGGTTTTGATGGAGTTTAAGGGTGGCTTCACAGCCGTTTTCGGCAATAACGATGGTGACAAGCTTCTGCTATCAAAGGTTTATCAGGGCAATATATACCCCCAACCTCATATTCTAACTCTTAATAATAAGAAGATTGTGATTATGCATGAGCCGACTGTAGTTGAAGCTGTAGCAGAAAGCGGTCATTATGACATGGTTATCTACGGGCATACCCATAAAGCATTAATTAAGACTGTAAAAAATACGCTGGTAGTCAATCCCGGTGAAGCAGGCAGATGGCTTTACGGCAAAGCTACAATAGCAGTGGCTAATCTTGAGGATATGTCAGCGGAGATAATAGAAATTAAATGAGAATGGAGGCGGCGAGCGGATTCGAACCGCTGAATCGAGGTTTTGCAGACCTCTCCCTTAGCCACTTGGGTACGCCGCCGTTACAGTTATGAGTGAATAGTTAACAGGCTGTTGCCTAAATCGTTTTGTATCACCCTGAACTTGATTCAGGGTTTTATAACTCATTGATTTTATAAGATGCTGACAAGTTCAGCATGACATTATTATGTTCTTGGCATTTGGGCAATAGCTGTTACGGGTAAGACTCTAAAGCTATGAACTCAAAACTCTGAACTAAATATGGAGCGGGCGACGGGATTCGAACCCGCGACCCCAACCTTGGCAAGGTTGTGCTCTACCAACTGAGCTACACCCGCTTAAATTAACTTTTAAGAATATCATAATTTTGGTGTACTTGTCAATTGCCAAAAAGACATCAAAGTAATTACAATATAGGAATAATGAATATATCGTTTGACGAATTTAAATTATTATCTGAGCAGGGCAACCTTATCCCGCTTTATAAGGAGATACTTGGGGATATAGAAACTCCTGTAAATGCCTATCTCAAACTCAATAAAAGACCATCTTTTCTGCTTGAAAGCGTTGTAGGTGGAGAAATATGGGCAAGGTATTCATTTATAGGCATTGAACCAACGCTCACATTGATTTTTAAGGATAAAAAACTGATTATTAAATCAAATGATGGGATCACAGTCTTACAAACTGAAGATCCACTTCAATCCATAAAGGAGATTTTGAGCGGATTTAAACCTGTTACGGTCAAAGGATTGCCAAGATTTACAGGCGGTTTTGTTGGTTATATAGGTTATGATATAGTGAAATTCTTTGAGAGGGTTCCAGATTACATAAAGCCATGTATAGATATGTCAGACATATTCCTAATGCTTGCTGATACCATTCTAATATTTGATAATCTTAAGCAGACAATAAAGGTTGTTTACAATGCTCATATCACAACAAATAGTGAATTAAAAACAATTTATGAGAATGCTGAGAAGCGAATTGACAAGATTATAGCCTCCTTAAAAGGGAATGGCATTCCAGACGCCTCAAGCGATACCGAAGTGAATTATCATACTATGAACAGACAGTCTAAGGTAAGATTTGTCAATAGAAATGTTCTTGGCAATAATGGGGCGGGGGATTTTTCATCTAACTTTACTAAAGAGGATTTTTTAGCAGCAGTTGATAAAGCAAAAGAATATGTAAGGTCAGGTGATATCATACAAGTCGTTCTCTCTCAGAGATTTCATAGAGATGCTAATACTAATCCTTTCACTATTTATAGGGCTATCAGGCTGATAAATCCTTCCCCATATATGTATTATATTGACTCAGGAGATTATCAGATAGTTGGTTCTTCCCCTGAGATACTTGTTAGACTTGAGGGCGACAGGATAATCTTAAGACCAATAGCAGGCACTCGAAAAAGAGGGGAGACGGAGGTTGAAGACAAGCTCTTAGAAGATGACCTCAAAAATGACCCTAAAGAACGGGCTGAACACATTATGCTTGTTGACCTCGGTAGGAATGATGTCGGCAAGGTTGCTGAGATTGGCTCGGTGAAGGTAACTGAGTTGATGAGTATTGAAAGATATAGCCATGTTATGCATCTGGTATCTAATGTTGAAGGTAGATTAAAAAATGGTCTCGATGCCTTTGATGTCTTGAAATCATGCTTCCCTGCAGGAACTGTTACAGGAGCACCAAAAGTGCGGGCGATGGAGATAATTGAAGAACTCGAACCTGTAAAGAGAGGTCCTTATGCTGGTGCAGTTGGATACCTGAGTTACTCAGGCAATATGGATACTTGTATAACTATAAGGACAATCATCATAAAAGATGGAAGGATTTATATACAGGCTGGTGCTGGCATTGTTGCTGATTCAATTGCTGAAAATGAATATACGGAAACACTTAACAAGGCAGTTGCGATGATGAAGGCTATAGATTTTTTTGCAAATGACAAAAATTAATTAAGGAGGGTTGGGAGGTATTCCCTTAATCTTTAATCATGCTATTGATGATAGATAATTATGACTCTTTCACATATAATCTCGTTCAATATCTTGGAGAAATTGGAGAAGATATTAGGGTATTCAGAAATGACAAGATCGAGATTGAAGATATTGAGGCTCTAAATCCAGACAGGATAGTTATCTCGCCAGGACCCTGTTCTCCAAAAGAAGCAGGTATTTCTATTAATGTGATTAAATACTTTGCAGGCAAAATCCCCATTCTTGGGGTATGTCTTGGGCATCAATCTATAGGTGCAGCCTTTGGTGGTGAGATAGTAAGGGCTCCTACATTGATGCATGGAAAAACCTCTATGATTTATCACGATGGGCTTGCAATTTTCCAAGGCATACCATCTCCCTTTGAGGCAACAAGATACCATTCCCTTGTCATTAAAAAAGAGACCATGCCTGACTGTTTGCAAATCACAGCATGGACGGCTGATGGCGTAGTAATGGGAGTCAGGCATAAAGAAATGATTGTCGAGGGCGTTCAGTTCCATCCCGAATCTATTTTAACAACGGTAGGGAAAGACCTGCTGAGGAATTTTATAAAGCTAAGCAAAGAGAATTAACCTCTGTATTCAAGCCATTTGGCTTAAAGGATATTGAAAACTATTCTATATCTTTTTCTGGAAGCTTAAACCTTTCTACTGATGAAATCATTAAATTTGAAGTTTCCGTCAATGACTTGGATATTCCTGTAAACTCTTGAACCAGCTTTAATACCTGAAGAGAAACCATTTGCACCTCTTGCATCGAGAGCACAATATCGGAAGTTAGTTTTTTCTGCCCTTCAGCAGATAAGCTGATTTCAGAGATTATGACCCCTGTTTCTCTTATTGTCTTTTCTATCTCCTTAAATACAGTCTCGGTATCTATAGCCGTTTTAGTTCCTATCTCAACATATTTTATTTCTTCCTCAAGATGTTTCGTCACTAATGCAGACTCAGTTTGTATCGCATTAATAATCTCTGTTATCTGTTTTGTTGATTTAGCAGCTTTTTCAGCTAGATTTCTAATCTCATCTGAGATAATAACAAAACCTTTTCCTTGCTCACCTGCCCTTGTTGCTTCAATGGATGCATTAATGGCGAGTATATTTGTCCTATTTGCGATATCATTGATTAGATGAGATATAGTAATAATTTCCATTAATCTCTCTGATAGATATTTCATTCTCTTGTTTATAGCTTGTATAGTGAGTCTTATGAGTTGGATACCTTCAATAGAGCTGTTTACTGCTTTGCTGCCTTTGACAATAGCAGCACTTGCATTTGCGGCTATCTGCTCTGCTATTTTTGTCTTATCAGTTATCTCACTTGCTGATGTTGCAGAAGCATTAACAGACTCTGTTGCGCTTTTAACTTGAAGCATCTGAGAGGATGCCCCATCTCCCAGATCTTTCAAGACATTCATCATTCTATTACTTTCACTATTGACCTCCTCAACCGAACCTTTTACTTTCTCAATAAGCTCTGTAAGACCATCAATCATAAGGTTATAAGCATCTCCCAATGAACCAAATATATCCGGGGTAACTTCTGATCTTCGAGTTAGATCTCCTTCAGATGCAGCACTAAGTATTTCTAAAAACTTTATAATATTTTTTTGCATCTCCTTTCTTTCTTCGTCTGTCTGTATTAAGGTAGTAAGCTTATCCATTGTCGTATTGAAGGTTGCTGCTATCTCGCCGAATTCATCTTGTGAAGAAACTGAAATCCTTGTATCAAAATTGCCCGCTCTTACATCTCTAATCGCTGACTCGATATTGCTTAAAGGTCTTATTATGCGTGACTTAAACCAAATAAAATTAAATAAAATAGCCAATAAAGTAATCATAGCTAAAACATATGTAATAGCATCTTTTACCTCAAGATATGGGATAACGCCTGCCTTTGGGATTTCGACCGAAACAATACCAGCAACATCTCCTGCCTTAAAATTGCTATGACATTTAAGACAATTATCAGTTATTTTAATAGGTTGAGCATATTTATATGTTCCTTTTTCAAATATATCTACATATTCAAGATTTTGATTCTGCTTAAAAAGATTTAAAGATTTAATATCAAAACTATCTTGATTAGTTGCAGTATTAGCACCAGTTATCCTGAATAAGTGCTGATGTTTTATGTCATTAGGATAGAATTTGGATAGTTCTTCAGTGGCAGTAAAATGTTTTTTAGGATCAGATGAAGTAATAATCCAATTATTAAATGCTATTATTCCTTTAGTTACTAAAGCTGATTCTTTTTTGAGCTGGGATTTGTGCACATTAACCCCTAATGCCAGAAGTGTAGCCAAAGAAGATATCAATGCAATGCCGAAAACAACACCTAAACTAATAAACAGGCTCGTCTTTTTAGTCTTTTTCTCCACTGACGCACCTCAAACTTTATTTGTTAAAATACTAGTCCTCAAAAGTTGCTCTTAGTACTTCTTGAACAGATACGATGCCTTCTTTAATCTTATCTATACCGCTTTGCCGTAATGTTATCATACCAAGTCTTACAGCTTCTCTTTTTATTTCAAGTGCATTAGCACCTTGCAGGACTAATTCCTTAAGCTCTTCTTTCATGGTCATAACTTCATAGAGTGCTATTCTGCCTTTATAGCCCGTTTTGTTGCATAACTGGCATCCTTTGCCTATATAGCATGTGATATTTTTTGTATCTTCAGGTTTGAAACCGATATTAATTAAGGTAGCTTCAGGCAATTTATGTTCTATTTTACAGTTAGGACAAATCATTCTTATGAGCCTTTGGGCAGCCACTAAGATCACAGATGATGATACTAAAAATGGTTCGATGCCCATATTTACAAGCCTCGTTATCGTGGTAGGTGCATCATTGGTATGCAGTGTGCTCAATACAAGATGTCCTGTCAGAGCTGCCTTCACTGCTATTTCTGCAGTCTCAAAATCTCTTATCTCGCCGACCATCATAATATCGGGATCCTGTCTTAAAAAAGACCTGAGAGCTGAAGCAAAAGTAAGTCCAATCTCTTCTTTAATTTGAACCTGATTGATGCCTGCAAAATTATATTCGACGGGGTCTTCAGCGGTCATTATATTGACTTCAGGTTTGTTAAGACGGGACAAAGCTGAATAAAGGGTTGTTGTCTTTCCACTACCGGTAGGCCCTGTCACAAGAATCATACCATATGGTCTCTCAATTGCCGTGAGGAAGTCATTGAGAGGCTTTTCTTCAAAGCCTAGCTTAGTAAGGTCGAGTTGAAGAGTTGATTTATCAAGGATTCTGATAACTACCTTTTCTCCAAAAATAGTAGGCAAAGTAGATACCCTGAGATCTATTTTTCTTTTTTCACCTATTTTAAGCTTGATTCTTCCATCTTGAGGCAGTCTTCTTTCTGATATGTCAAGATTAGACATTATTTTTATTCTGGATATGAGGGCATTTTTTATTTTTACTGGAAGCTTTAAGACAGAAGATAATATGCCATCAATTCTGTATCTTACAATCAAATCCATCTCTGAGGGTTCTACATGAATATCGCTTGCACGAGAGTTTATAGCATTTAAAAAGATATTATTTACCAATCGAATGATAGGCGCATCAATTTGCCTTATAACATCTTCGTCTTCTTTTTTATCATCTACATCCAATTCCCCAAGAGCATTATCAATAGCTTTGCTTATGTTTTCATGTTCTAAAAAATCTCCTTCCTGACTTTTGATTTTATAACTCTGGGTTATTTGGTCTTTTGTCTGATAATTTCTTTCAATCGTATCTATGATTTCTGATTCTGCAGCCACATAAACTGAAACATCCAAGCCCGTTAAGAACTTAACATCTTCTATAGCAAATTTATTAGAGGGATCGGCAATGGCAATTTTAAGATATTCACCATTTTTAGAAATCGGTATAATCTGGTTTTTCACAATAAATTCGTAAGGTATAAGTTTCATTATAGTGGGATCTAATTTTATGCCCTTAAGGTCGGCTATAGGGGATTGATGTTGTGTGCTTAAAGCGGCTGTCAGTTTTTCTTCGGTTATAAAACCTAATTTAAGAAGGATATGTCCAAGACTCTTGCGCTCTTTTTTCTGGATTTGCATTGCTTCTAAAAGCTGCGCATCTGTAATTATCTTATTTTTAAGCAAAAAAAGCCCTAATGGAGAAGCACCGACTACGCTCATACTATAAAAATACATAAATAATTATATGCAAGTCAATAGCATCAAAGTTTTTTTGAACTTTTTTTAAATAAAGATAAAAAAATAGAACCTAAATTGAGCGATTCTTGTTTGATAAGACGACTAACCCATAGTAGGACAAGCGTCCCCTGTTATGGTTCTTGTCCTGAGTCTATCGAAGGGCTCACCATGACAGTCACCCTGAGCG